>JANMPV010000281.1:0-7387 GCA_031370045.1 Novosphingobium sp.
GGGAACCGCGCTTTCGCTGCCCACACGCGCGGCGTCGATGAACACGTCGAATTCGCTGTCGAGCCCCATCGAGCGGTTGTTGAAGTTGGCCGAGCCGACCCGGACGATCTCGTCGTCGATAATCAACAACTTCGAATGGACATAGATCGGCGTTCCCTTCGAGCCAAAGGGACACCAGATGCTGAACCGCCCGGCATGATCGCGTTCGTGGATGGCGTTGAGCAGGCGGATACGAGCGCCGTCCATCGCCGTCTGTTCAAGCCAGCCTTCGGCGGTTTCCGGATTTATGATCACCACCTCGGGCGGATCGGGCTGGGACAACCGCAGCGCGATCGCCTCAGCCACGATGCGCGAAGCGAAATACTGGCTTTCGGCATAGATCAGGCGCTTGGCCCGCCCGATCTGCTCGATGAACAGCGCCTCGATCTCGCGGGTTTCCGCAATGTCGTTGTAGGCCGCTCGGGTGCGCGAAAGCCCGATTTCGACATCAGCAAAATCCGCCTCCAGCCCCTCGGGCCAGGGTAAGGCATCGACCTTCGGACATGGGTCCATGGGCTCGCCGCCAGCTTGGGCCCACCGCTCGCGGCCATAATCGCCAAGGAAGCGGGCTACTTCACCCTCCACCGCCATCGTTGCATCGTGCCACGGGCCATAGCTTTTGCCGTTGGGGCGGCGGCGGCGGGGGTCGTCCTCGATATGCTCGGGCGTATCCCAGCGGTCGCTGGTCATATCGATTCCGCCGCACACCGCGAAATGATCGTCGATCACCACGATTTTCTGATGATGGCTGCATCCCAGCGGATGCACGCTGTCGAGCTTGAAATCGATCCCCGGGGTCAGCCACCAGCGCAGCAGATCGAACGGCATCCGCCCGCGCACGAACATCTTCATCGCGCCGAAATTCCATTTCAGCACGCGCACCTGCAATCCGGGCCGACGCTTGACCAGCCACGGCATGAAATCGCCGACCCGATCGGGCGGATCGCCGTGGCGGCGCTTTTCTCCAGGCTGACGGTTGGTCAGATCGATCCGGGTATCGAAATCCCAACCGATCAGCAGTATCCGGCAGCGGGCGTTGAGCATCGCTTCGCGCATCCAGCGGAAGTATTCGGCGCAATCGACGATGACGTGCGCCCTGGATGCCTTGCCATAGCGCCACACCGAACTCGATTTCGGCGCTTCGGTCATGCTGCTCCCCTGATGGCGACTTCAGGCCTCCTGCTATCGCGCTTCTAGTCCGGCGTCATCACGCAGTGTGCCGATTCCTCAAGATTGCGAACCGCGCCGCGCCGCGATCGTTCCGCACGGCTTGCCGATCCTGGCGAAGCCTGCTCCAAGGGAACCCGCAAGGGGAAGCGAGCGATGGGCAAGAACGCAATCGGACCTAACGCCGCAACCCGCGCCGAAGCGCGCGAAGACGCCGCCGAAGCGCTAACCGAAGCCGCCACCTCGCGGCGCAGTGCGACCAAGCTCGACGTGGCGCAAGTCGTCGCTCGGATCGAAACTGCACCTCCCGGCCCCAAGACCATCGCGGTGTTCGATTTCGACGGCACCCTGATCAACGGCTATTCGGCCAGCGTGTTCTTCCAGCATCAGCTGCGCAGCCGCGAAATGGGCGCGATGGACCTGGCCGATGCAATGACCGCGATGGCCCGCTCAGTCGCGGGCGCAATCGAGATGCAGGATCTGCTCGCGCAAGCGATCGGCAAATGGAAGGGCAAGCGCGAGGACGCGCTGGAAGCGCTCGGCGAAAAGCTGTTCGACAAGGCGCTGGCGGACAAGGTCTATCCTGAAATGGTCAGCATCATGATGGCCCACCGCAAGGCCGGGCACACCATCGCCATCGCCAGTTCGGCAACGCGCTTTCAGGTCGAGCCGACCGCGCGTTTCCTCGGCGTCGAGAATGTCATGACCTCGGTGTGCGAGGCCGACGACGGCGTGCTGACGGGCAAGCTGCTGGAACCGCAAATGTGGGGTCCTGGCAAGGAAGCCGCGGTCCGCGCGTTCGTGCGGAAGCACAAGGCCAAGCTGGCAAACACCTGGTTCTATGCCGATGGCGACGAGGAAATCGGGCTGATGGAAGCGGTCGGCCACGCGGTTCCGACCAACCCCGGCCGCGCACTCGCCGCAGCTGCCAAGGCGCACGGCTGGGGGGTGCTACGCCATTCGAGCCGCGGTTCGACCACGCCCGAGCTGATCACCCGGTTTGCCACCGGCCTGTTCAGCCTGATGCCGCTGCTTTACACCGGGTTCGCGTGGGGGATGATGACCCGCGACAAGCGCGCCGGGGCCAACATGGCGCTGCCCGCATGGGCCGATTCGGTGCTGCTGGCCTCCAACGTCAAGCTCAACGTGGTCGGCAAGAAGAACCTGTGGGCGCAGCGCCCGGCGGTGTTTTTGTTCAACCACCGCAACAACTTCGACGCGTTCTTCGTCGGTGCGCTGGTCCGCACCGATCTGGCCGCAGTGGGCAAGGCCGAGCTCAAGACCAACCCGATCACCCGGATGATGGCGCAGTTCATGCCTGTGGCGTTCGTCGAGCGCAGCGGCGGCAGCGCGGCGGAGGCGGCCAAGGCGCTCAAGCCGCTGACCGAGCTGATCGAGCAGGGCTATTCGATCATGATCGCGCCTGAAGGCACCCGCGTGCGCGACATGACCGTGGCGCTGGGGCCGTTCAAGAAGGGTCCGTTCCACATGGCGATGAACGCCGGGGTGCCGGTGATCCCGATCGTCATCCGCAACGCACTCGACGTCGGCGGGCGCGATGCCAAGCTGATGCGCGCCGGCACGGTCGACATCGCGGTGCTGCCCCCGGTGCAGACCGGCGGGTGGAGCGCAAAGACGATCGAGCGGCACATGGCGGAGGTCCGCCAGATGTACCTCGATACGCTGGAGAGCTGGCCCGATGGCGATTGAGTCTACGTTTACGGGCGCAAAAGGGCGACGGATTGTCGTCCACACGTGGCTGCCTGAAGGCGCGCCGCGCGACCAGGTGGTGATCGCGCACGGCTATGCCGAGCATTCGGGGCGCTATGATGCGGTCGCGCGATTCCTGACCGCGCGCGGGTTTGCGGTCCATGCACTCGACCACCACGGCCACGGCAAATCCGAAGGCGCGCGCGCGGTGATCGAATGGTTCGCGCAGGCCGATGCGGATATCGACACGCTGGTCGACCGCGTCCGCGCCGACAGCGGGCTGGCGACGGTCAAGCTGATCGGCCACAGCATGGGCGGCTCGCTGGCGCTCAATTATGCGCTGAACCATCAGGACAAACTTTCCGGGCTGGTGCTGTCAGGCCCGGCGATCGGGGGCAAGCTGCCGACTATCCAGCGTTGGTTTCTGGCGTTGGTCTCGGCCATCGCCCCGCGCACCGGGATGATTGCACTCGATGCCAACGCAGTCAGCCGCGATCCCGCAGTGGTCGCGGCCTACGTCGCCGACCCGCTGGTGTTCCGGGGCAAGGTCCCCGCGAGGACCGCACACGAAATGTATCGCGCGATCGGCTCGTACCCCGCGCGGGTCGGAACGCTGGCGGTGCCATGCCTGCTGATGCACGGCGATGCGGACACGCTCGTCTCCGCGATAGAAGCCGCGCCGCTGTTCCAGCGCATCGCGAGCGCGGACAAGACCATCCGGATCTGGCCAGGGCTGTTCCACGAAATCTTCAACGAGCCCGAGCGCGAGGAAGTGCTGGCGCTTACCGCTCAGTGGCTGGAAGCGCACCCCGCGCGCTAGCCCTCCAGCGTCTCGCGCGTAATCGTTTCGATCAACTCCAGCGTCGCGGCGGTTGCGCCCAGCCTTGCCAGAAACGCTGCACGGCGTTCGGCGAGGTCGGGGCCGGGTTCGGTCAGGCGCAAGTTGGCTGCTAGCTCCAGCGCGGTCTTGAACAGCGGGCGCGAGACTGCCTCGGCGTTGCGCAGCTTCTGTTCGAGCAGGTGCTGGCGCCCCAGTCCGCAGGCCGCGGTAACGATCCCCTCGCGATCGGCGGGCGCGTCGAGTGGGGCGCGGACCAGCAATTCAGCGACGAGGCGGTAAGCCTCAACGAACGCGCGCAGCGCCGAATGCGCGGTGCCGACCCCGCCGAAAATCGTGCGGAAAGCTTCCTCGGGGGTGGTGGCGGCACGCAGGCGTTCGCGCCATTCGGGTTCGACCAGGTCCATCTCGTCGCCCAGCGCGCGTTCGAAGGCAGGGCGCTCGCGGAAGAAGAACTCGAACTTGAGCGCCTCGCGGCTGCGCACTGCGGCGGCGAAGAACGCCTCCTCGCGCTCACGTGGGGCGGCGTGCGCTGCGGTGAGCACCGACAGCTCGCCGATCGCGCGATCGAGCACGAAGTGGAGCATCGAGTTGCGGTAGAACGCGGCGGCGATGTGTTGATCGTCGCCGATCCCGTAAACCGTCTCATGCCCCGTATCATGCCGCGCGACCACGTCCGACCCTGTCAGCGCCTCCAGCGCGGCGTCGAGCCTGCCTGGTTCGTCGAACCGGGCGCTGTCCGCCAGCGGCTGGTTGCGCGCCCGGGCATGCGCCACCGCCATCCCGGCATAGCGTTCCAGCCGCGCGCGGGGGACCGCCCTGCCCCCGGTCGCCAGCAGCGCGAACGCGACCAGCGCGATCCCGGTGATCGGAATGACCTGGTTGGTCCGCCATGAAACCGCCAGCGCCAGCTTCTGCATCGCCAGCAACGATTCGGGCGATTTGGGATCGGCCCCCGGATCGGGCGGCCCCAGCGCCTCACGCATCGACAACGGCTCGCCAACGCGCAAGTACGCCTTGCCATAAGGCCGCCGCAGCTCGCGCAAGTATGCCAGCATCCAACGCAAGCTCTCCGCCGGCTTGGCTTCGCCGCGCGCCTCACGGATGAAGTCGGCGGTCTCATAGACCTGATCGTAAACCACCGCGATCGGAACCAGCTTGACGTCCTCGATCCGTCCCTGGCGATAGGCATCGACCACGTAGGTCATCAGCCCCAGCTTGGGCGGGAGCAGCTTGCCGGTGCGCGATCGGGTGCCTTCGGGAAACCATTCGAGGCTGAACCGGCGCTCGATCATATACGCGAGGTATTCGCGCAGCGCGAAGCGATAGACCGGATTGCCGGTGATCCCGCGGCGCACGAAGATCCGCCCCGCCTTGCGCATCAGCGAGCCCATCGGCCAAAAGTTCATGTTGATGCCGGCGAACAGCGTGGGCGGGGCAAGGCCGTGCTCCCACAGCACGGTATCGACGATCGGCGCGTCGAGGTTGGCCTTGTGGCTGGGCAGGATCAGCGCGGGATAGTGCGCCAGTAGCGGACCCAATGCCTCGACCTGGCCGGGCACGAGATCGATCTCGCCATAGGCGCGCGAATAGGCCCAGCGGAAAAAGCGCATCAGCAGGTCGAGCACGAACGGGCTGCGTTCGGTGCGCAGTTCGTGGAGGTAACCCGCAGCCTCGGCGCGAATCTCGGCCTCGCTGCGCCCAAGTTCGGTGGCGAGCCGGACCAGACCCTCGCGATAGCCAGGCGTAGCCGCGACATCGTCGGGCGTGATCCGCGGCGCCTTGTAGCGGCGGCCCTGCACCCGCACTTCGGCGCGTTCGAGCGAAAGTTCGGCCTGACGCGCGACGAACCCGGCGAAGTCCGCGTCGATCCCCCCACCGGTGCGCTGCTTCCACCGCGCGCGCAGCGTGGCGAGGGTCGCGGGTTCGGCCTCGGCAATCGTCCAGCGCGCGGCATCGCCCGCCGCTACCAATCGCCGCTTGGCCCGTTCGGAAGGATCGCGCGGATCGCTGAGCGAAATCAGATCGCGCCATGCCGCGGCCCGGCTGCCGCCAGATTCCGGCGGGAGCCAGGCGACCCGCACCGGTGCCAGCACCACCGTATCGTCGTCGAGCGAAGCGACCAGCCGCGCCACCGCGTCCGAGGCGGGGCCGGTCTGGCGATCGAACAGGAACAGGGTCGCGCCCGAACTGGCGAAATGGTCGGCGAGCAGCTCGCGCTCCGCACCCCCGCGTGCCGCGCCCAGCACGATCCGGGGCGGCACCACGGGCGTGGCTTCGGAGACGGTCGTCGGATCGAGCGACAACGACCCGTCTCCGGGCAACTCGACCTTCAGCTTGCGCACTTGCCCCCGCTCATCCGCCCCGCTCCCAAGTTATGCCGGGAGCATGGGCGAATGGGCGAAAGGTGGCAAGTGCGGGTATTTTTAGCCGTCTCAGCCAAGCCCGACAGGTCAGTAATTGACCGTAATGCCGAACGTGTAGAGCCGCCCATAAGGGTTGCCGGTGTACGGGTCGTAGCCGATTTCCAGTCGTGCCGCGGACGGATCGCGATCGAACACGTTTTCCACGCCAGCACGCAGCAGAGCCGAGTGATCGCCGACATTGATCTCATAGCTCGCAGCAAGATCAAGCTGGTGGTAATCGCGCACTTCGCGGCCGAAATTGGTGCTGAAGCCATCTGCGGTGGTGTTGCACGGTGCAGGCAGCGCCGGACAGCGATCGTCGGTCACCCCCTGAATAAACCGGTAGTTCGCGCGCAAGTTCAGATCGGCATAGCGGACGTTGGCAAAGGCGCTAGCGCGCAGTTTGGAGACCGTGAACGGATCGCGGAAATAGTTGGTAAAGCCGCGTGCGGAGTAGCCCTTGCGCACCGTAACCCCGCGGAAGACGAAGTCGGCAATGTCATACTTGGTAATGTAGCTGGCTTGTCCGCCGAAGCTCAGCGTGGTCTGATCCGCGATATCGAACTTGTAATCGAGCGCGAAGTCGAGCCCTTGGGTCTTGACCCTGGGCCCGTTGACCCAATCGGTCCGCACCCGCGCGATATCGTTGCCCACGGTGACACCCTGGGTACAGACGTTGCCGGCAAAGGTGATCAGGTTTGCGAACGGGCTGGCGCAATTGACGGGAGCAGTGCCGCTGGTCGTGCCGTTAGCGACACTCGATGCGATTGCCTGTGCCGGTGTGGTGGTGATCGGGCCCTTGAAGTTGAATGACCAGAAATCGACCGAGGCGGTGAACCCTGAAGTCTTCGCCACCACGCCGATGTTGTAGGTGAACGCCTTTTCAGGGCCGAGATCGTTGGGGTTGCCGAAGATATCGACCGATTTGAAGTTGTTCGCCGCTGCCTGAATACCCGCCAGCGAAGTCACCGAATCGGGCGAAACCTGGCTCGCCTGCGGACCGCGGAAGGTGGTTCCGGCCGAACCGCGCAGCGTCAGCCAGTCGGTCGGGGTAAAGCGGAACGATCCCTTCGGATTGATGGTTGAGCCGACCGACCCGCCGTAATCTTCGTACCGTATAGCACCGTTGAGTTCCAGCTTGTCACCCTCCGGCACATTGACCTCGGCGAAGCCGGCGTAGATATTCTGGTTATGATTGACCGGGGTCGACTGGCCGAGAAAGATGAAC
>JANMPV010000320.1:0-1656 GCA_031370045.1 Novosphingobium sp.
GTTGGCGGTTTCCTCTACCCGCGCGCCCGCGGCGGTGAGTGCGGCGGCCATGGCGGCGAGGCGGTCGGATTCCTTGAAGCGCAGTTCGTCGAGACCGCTGGTTGTCGTGCGGCCCTGCGCCAGCGCGGCGGCGACGAACAGGATCGGGAATTCGTCGATCATGCTGGCAGCGATGGCGGGGTCGATGGCGATCCCGGTGAGGGGGGAGTGGCACACCACCAGGTCGGCGACCGGCTCACCGCCGACTTCGCGCGGGTTGGTCTCGACGATGTTCCCGCCCATCGCGCGCAGCACATGGATCAGCCCGGCGCGGGTCGGGTTGAGGCCGACGTTTTCGATCGTCAATTCGCTGCCCGGCACGAGCAGCGCGGCGACGATGAAGAATGCGGCGGATGAGGGATCGCCGGGGACTTCGATGGTCTGGGGCCGCAACTCGGCCTCTCCGACGAGGCGAATCACCCGGCCCTCAGGCGTTTCTTCGACCGTCAGCTCTGCCCCGAACCCGCGCAGCATTCGTTCGGAATGGTCACGCGTGGGCACCGGTTCGATCACCATGGTGATCCCCGGCGCGTTGAGTCCGGCAAGCAGCACCGCGCTTTTCACTTGCGCGCTGGCGACGGGCAGGCGGTATTGGATCGGCACTGCGGGGGCGAGGCCCCGCACCATCAGCGGCAGCGTGCCGCCCGGGCTGGAAGTGAAATCTGCGCCCATTTGTGACAGCGGATCGATCACCCGGCCCATCGGGCGCTGCGACAGGCTGGCGTCGCCCACGAACGTCGCGACGATCGGATGGCTGGAGACGAGGCCCATCAGCAGGCGGGTCGAAGTGCCCGAATTGCCCATGTCGAGCGCGCCGCGCGGCTGCATCAGCCCGCCTACGCCTACGCCGTGGATAATCCATTCGACGCCAAGATTATCGGCCACGCGGCGTTCGATCTGCGCGCCCATCGCTCGCATTGCGGCGGCGGTGGCGAGGACGTCCTCGCCCTCGAGCAATCCGCGCACCCGGGTTTCGCCCACTGCCAGCGCGCCGAGCATCAGCGCGCGGTGGCTGATCGACTTGTCTCCGGGAACGCGCAGCGTTCCGCGCAAGGGTCCGGCGGGGAAGAAGCGGCGCGGGGTGGGGGCTGAGGCATCGGTCAAAGCGCGCGGCTTTTGACAGCGGGGATGCGCTATGGCAAGGCGCGCCGCCTGTCGCCGCTGGGCTTGAATGCTCATAGTGGCACCCCCATTCACGTTCCCTTCGAGCGCGCTTTCCGCCCGCTTGCCAATCTTCGAGGATTTTCATGGTCAAGCCAGAATGGGGTGCCAAGCATGGCTGCCCGAAATGCGGCACCCGCTTTTACGATCTGGGCAAGGATGATCCGGTCACCTGCGTCGAGTGCGGCTATGCGTGGCTGCCCGAACCGACGCTCAAATCCAAGCAGCCGGTTCCCTATGAGCAGGTCAAGGAAAAGGTCGAAGTCGCCGACGACGCCGATCTGGGCGACGAGGATCTCGAAGGCGTCGATGACGACGAGGATTCGCCCGACAACGACGTCGATCTAGGCGGCGACGACGACCTGGGCGTCGCGGGGGTCGCGACCGACTATGAGCTTTTTTGGGCGCGTCGCCCCGGACCGCGTTGGGGACGACGCAATTCCGTCTTGCCAGCAC
>JANMPV010000208.1:0-5049 GCA_031370045.1 Novosphingobium sp.
GCAACGCGCGCCGGATCGAAGCTTTCGATGCCGTCGAGCTTTTCGCCCGTACCCGCAAACTTGATCGGCTTGCCGGTGACCGCGCGCATCGACAGCGCCGCGCCGCCGCGGGCATCGCCGTCCATCCGGGTCAGGACCACTCCGGTCAGCTCTACCTGACCCGCAAAGCTTTGCGCAACGTTGACCGCGTCCTGCCCGGTCAGCGCATCGACCACCAGCAACGTCTCGCGTGGGCGGGTTGCGGCTTCGACCGCCTTCAATTCGTCCATCAGCGCAGAATCGACGTGAAGCCGACCCGCGGTATCGAGGATCAGTACATCGACTGCCTGGAGCCGCGCCGATTGCAACGCGCGTTCGGCAATGCCCACAGGCATCTGGCCCTCGACGATCGGCAGGGTGGCAACGCCCGCCTGCTCGCCCAGCACCCG
Source organism: Novosphingobium sp. (assembly GCA_031370045.1). Lineage (GTDB taxonomy): Bacteria > Pseudomonadota > Alphaproteobacteria > Sphingomonadales > Sphingomonadaceae > Novosphingobium. Next base: position 429 of record JANMPV010000208.1, read on the forward strand.
CAACTGTTCCTGCGCAGCGGGACGATAGACGTCGAGCGACGCCATCAGCACCTTCTTGCCGTGGCGCTCCTTCAGCAGCTTGGCGATCTTGGCGGTACTGGTGGTCTTGCCCGAGCCCTGGAGCCCCGCCATCAGGATCACCACCGGCGGGGTGGCGTTCAGATCGAGTTCGGAAGAAACTCCATCGTCGCCACCCAATGTAGCGATGAGCTCGTCGTTGACGATCTTGACCACTTGCTGGCCCGGCGTGACCGAACGCAGCACCTGCTGGCCGATCGCCGCCTCGGTCACTCGATCCACGAAGCGCCGCACCACGGGCAGCGCGACATCGGCTTCGAGCAGCGCGATCCGCACCTCACGCATCGCCGCGCGAACGTCGTCCTCGCTGAGTGCGCCGCGGCCACGCAGCTTGTCGAAGACTGTGCTCAGGCGATCAGACAAACTGTCGAACACGCGAAGTTCCAATTGCTCGGCTGGCGAAACGCAAAAAACGCCGGTGGGCGAAACCTCGCCGACCGGCGCGCCGCATTTCATCGGCGTCGTGGTGATCCGGCCTCTTGCGAAATGCCGGTGTAACGGGCGCCCCTTACGGGTCGCGCGAACGGCTGGCAAGGGGGAGCGGGAGTTCGGGACAACACTTAACCGGATGTTAGCCCAGTTTCGTCTAGGCATCCGCCATGGACTTGGGGGATATCAAGTTGTCGCATCCGTCGCCCGCCGCAGGCATCGCTTCAGAGCAAGGTGCCGCCTCTCCGCGCGTCGGAAATGCGCAGCGCGACGTCGTCGCGCTGGGCATCGCCATCGCCGCGATCATCATGTTCGTCGGCGCCGGTGGCAGCGTCCTGCCCCAGGTGCTGCGGGCGTGGACCCAGGGCGGGCAAGCTCCGGACGCCGCACTCGTCAACGCCTTGCTCCTCAACGTTGCGCTGATCATCTTCGGCTGGCGGCGTTATCGCGATCTGACCCGCGAGGTTGGCGAGCGCCGCGAAGCCGAGCAGCGCGCCTTCGTTCTGGCCCTGACCGATCCCCTCACCGGTTGCCTCAACCGCCGCAGCGTGGGTCCCAAGACCGATGAACTGCTCGCAGTCGCGAAGTCGCGCAGCCATGCGGTGGCCTTCCTGCTGTTCGATCTCGACAACTTCAAGACCATCAACGACCTCAACGGCCACGTCGCGGGCGACGCGCTGCTCAACGCCGCGGCGCTGCGCGTGAGCGCGCTGCTGCCTGCCGAAAGCGTCCTCGCCCGCCTGGGTGGCGACGAATTCGCGGCGGTAGTGGTGTTCGATTCCGCGAACCCGATGGCGATCGACCGTCTGGCCGACCGCCTGCTCGAAACCGTGGCCAAACCCATCGAGCACGACGGACTTTCGCTGGAAACGACGATCTCGATTGGTATCGCGAGCAGCGACAAGGCCCGTGCGGGCGATGGGCGTATCGATGCCCAGGCGCTGCTCCACAACGCCGACATCGCGATGTATCACGCCAAAAAGCAGGGACGGAACTGCCACTACTGGTTCGAGCCGGAAATGGCCAACGAGCTGCGCTTCCGCAGCGAGCTGGAAACCGGGATCCGCCGCGGCCTGTCGCGCGGAGAGTTCGTGCCGTTTTACGAACAGCAGATTGATCTCGAGACGGGCGACCTGGTCGGCTTCGAAATGCTGGCGCGCTGGCAGTCGCCAGCACTGGGACTGGTCAGCCCGGACATCTTCATTCCGATCGCCGAGGAAATCGGCGTGATCGCCGAGATGTCCGAACAACTCATCGCCCAGGCCCTGCGCGACGCCTCTACCTGGGCGCCTTCACTGACTCTTTCAGTCAACATTTCGGCCATCCAGCTGCGCGATCCGTGGTTCGCTCAGCGCATCCTCAAGCTGCTGGTCGAGGCCAATTTCCCCGCCAGTCGGCTCGAGATCGAGATCACCGAGAGCTGCCTGCACGAGAACATCGGCGTGGTCCGCTCGCTGATTACCAGCCTCAAGAACCAGGGCGTGGCGATCAGCCTCGACGATTTTGGGACCGGCTATTCCAGCCTTGCCCAACTGCGTTCGTTGCCGTTCGACCGGATCAAGATTGATCGCAGCTTTGTCTCGTCGATCAACGCCAGCAAGGATGCATCGACGATCATCAAGTCGATCACCTCGCTGGGTGAAGGGATGAACCTGCCGATTACCGCCGAGGGGATTGAAAGCCGCGAAGTGCTCGACGAACTGCGCACAATCGGCAAGTTCAAGGGCCAGGGTTATCTTTACGGTCGCCCGATCGATGCGGCAGCTGTGGCCGTCATGCTCTCCGAAAAAGGCCTGCTGATCCAGGATCGCACCACCGAACTCGATCTCAAGCCCCATGGGCCGGTCGAAGCGCCCAAGTGGTCGGGGACTCACGGCTGATCCTGCCCAGCCGGATGCCCACCCTGCGGCCACCCACGCTGGACGTAAGCCGACCCAACGCCTAACTGGCGCGCGATGCGTGTCGAATTCACCAAGATGCATGGCCTCGGCAACGATTTCGTCGTGCTCGATGCGCGTGCTGCGACGCTTGCGATGGCCCCCGGCCTTGCCCGCGCGCTGGCCGACCGGCGCACCGGGATTGGCTGCGACCAGGTAATCGTGCTGGTTCCCTCGACATCGGCAGACCTTGGCATGCGCATCTTTAACGCCGACGGCGGCGAAGTGGAAAGCTGCGGCAATGCCAGCCGCGCGGTGACGATGCTGCTGGGCCATCCGGCGCGGATCGAGACGCTGGGCGGGGTCATCACCGGCGAGCCCGAGCCCGGCGGGGCGACCATCGAGATGGGTAAGCCGCGCTTCGAATGGCAGGACATTCCGCTTGCTTACGCGATGGATACGCTGGCGCTGCCGGTGGGCTGGGAAGACCTAGCAAGTCCGGTCGCGGTCAACGTTGGTAACCCGCACGTGGTGTTCTTCGTGGCTGATTGCGATGCGGTCGAGCTGGAGCGGCTGGGTCCGCAGATCGAACACGATCCGCTGTTTCCCGAACGAATCAACGTCAACATCGCCACGATGACTGGACCCAACCGCCTGAAACTGCGGGTATGGGAGCGCGGCGTGGGGCTCACCCGCGCGTGCGGCACCGGCGCCTGCGCCAGCGCGGTGGCCGCCATCCGGCGCGGACTGACGGGGCGCGAGGTGACTGTCGATCTGCCCGGCGGCACGCTCCAGATCGCCTGGCCGATGGCGGGCGCAGTGCGAATGAGCGGCGCGGCGAGCGAGAGTTATCGCGGCAGTTTTGACCTGGCCGACTACGCGAACGCCGGATGAGCCACTTGTCCGTCGTCACTTTGGGATGCCGCCTCAACCACGCCGAAAGCGCGCGGCTGGCTGTGGCTTTGGACGACCGTCGCGATACCGTGGTGGTCAATACCTGTGCAGTCACGGCCCAAGCCGTGCGCCAGAGCCGCCGCGCTGTCCGCCATGCACGGGGCCGAGGAATGCGGGTGATCGCCACCGGCTGCGCGGCAACGATTGATCCCACGGGTTTCGCCACGCTGGCCGATGAGGTCATCCTCAACGCCGACAAGCCGGAGGGAATCGCCCCGCCGACCCCGGACCGGATCCACACCCGCGCATTCGTGCCGGTCCAGAACGGGTGCGACCATTCCTGCACGTTTTGTATTATCCCCCAGGGCCGCGGGCCGAGCCGGTCGCGGCCGGTCGAGGACGTAGTGAGCGAAATTGCGGCGCTGGCCGAAGCGGGTGTCGCCGAAGTAGTGCTGACCGGGGTCGATCTGACCAGCTATGCTGCGCCCAATCTCGGCACGCTGGTCGCCGAAATCCTCGCGCGGGTGCCCACCTTGACCCGGCTGCGGCTGTCCTCGCTCGACGGGGTCGAGATTGATCCGCTGATGTTCGACCTGCTCACCGGCGAGCCGCGGGTCATGCCGCACATCCACCTCTCGCTCCAGGCGGGCGACGATCTGGTGCTCAAACGAATGAAGCGCCGCCACCTGCGCGGCGACGCGATTGCGCTGGTCGAACGCCTCAAGACGGCGCGCCCCGATATCGCCATGGGCGCCGACATCATCGCCGGGTTCCCCACCGAGAGTGCCGCGGCCCACGCCAACAACCTCTCGCTGATCGAGGCCTGCGCCATCGTACACGGCCACATCTTTCCCTACTCGCCGCGCCCCGGCACGCCTGCGGCGCGGATGCCGCAAGTCGATCCTGTGCTGGTGCGCGAGCGCGCGGCTGAATTGCGCGCGGCGGTGGCGGTGAGCCGCGACCGCTGGCTTGGCGCGAAAGTCGGCACCGCGCAGCCAGTCCTTGCCGAACGGGATGGCACTGGGCACGCCCCCGATTTCGCGCGCTATCGACTGCCCGCCGGTATCGCCCCCGGCACGGTCGCGCAGCTCAAAGCAACCGCGCTCAACGACGGCCTGCTTCACGGCGAACTCTTATGAGCGGCGAAAGCTGGACCGATCGCCTGTTCGGCGGCTTGCGCAAGACCTCCGAACGCCTGTCCGAAAACCTTGCCGGGATCACCGATAACCTCGCCTCGGTGGTGACCAAGACCCGGCTCGACGAGGACCAGCTCGACGATCTGGAAGACGCGCTGATCCTCTCCGACCTTGGCCCCCGCGCCGCATTGCGCATCCGCGAAAAGC
>JANMPV010000382.1:0-4657 GCA_031370045.1 Novosphingobium sp.
CACAAACCTAGCGCAAGATCCCTCGACTTCGCTCGGGATGAGTGGCATAGGAGTCATGTGATAGAACATTACGACATTGCCATCGTCGGCGCGGGGATGGCGGGGGCCTCGCTCGCCGCCGAACTCGCCCCCCATGCACGCGTGATCCTGCTCGAGGGCGAAGACCGCCCCGGCTATCATACCACCGGGCGTTCGGCGGCGTTCTGGGACGAATGTTATGGCGGGCCGGACATCGTGCCGCTCACCGTCGCATCGGGGCCCTACCTTGCCGAGCACGGCTTCCTCAGCCCGCGCGGCGGCCTCTACATCGGGCGCGAGGACGATGCCGCCACACTAGATGCGTTCATGGACGAATTCGCCCCTACCGGGATCGACATCCGCCGCCTGGGCCGCACCGAGCTGGTAGCGCTGATCCCCGGGCTCAAACCGGCGTGGACCGGCGCGGTGCACGAACCCGCCAGCGCCGACATCGACGTCGCCGGGCTCCACCAGCATTATCTGACGCAGGCGAAGCGCGGCGGAGCGGTGCTGCAAACCCGCGCCCGCCTGATCGACGCTGAGCGCGAGGGCGGGCGCTGGCGGCTGGCGGCCGAGCGCGGGCTGGAACTGACCGCCGGGGTGCTCGCAAACGCTGCCGGCGCGTGGGCCGATCCCGTGGCTCAGCTCGCCGGAGCCGCGCCGCTGGGCATTACGCCGATGCGGCGCACCGTCGCCCAACTGCGCACTGCCCCCGCCCCACCCGCCACCCTGCCGCTGACGCTCGACATCCGCGGCAAGTTCTATTTCAAGCCCGAAAGCGGGCGGCTCTGGCTCTCGCCGCACGACGAGACTCCGTCCGAACCTTGCGACGCGGCGCCCGAGGAACTCGCAGTGGCCGAGGCGATCGACCGGTTTGAGGCGGTGGTCGATTGGCGGATCGAGGCGGTCGAACGGCGCTGGGCCGGCTTACGCAGCTTCGCCCCCGATCGCCTGCCGGTCTATGGCCTCGATCCGCAGCGCGAAGGCCTGTTCTGGTTCGCCGGGCAAGGCGGCTTCGGCATCCAGACCGCGCCTGCGGCGGCGCGGCTGGCGGCGCAGGCCATTCTGGGTCACCCGCGCGACGCGATGACCGCTGCGCTGAACGCGACGCTCTATGCCCCCGCTCGCTTCGCGTGACGCAAACGCAACTTTCGTTTGCCTCGAACACGGTTTATCGATGGCCGGGGGTCGCACCCGACAGGAGAATCAAGCATGGCGCATCGCTTCGAGATCAGGAAGAACAAGGGCGGCGAGTTCGTCGCGTACTTTTGCTACAATTCCGAATCGATCTTCTGGACCGAAGGCTACAAGTCCAAGGCCAGCGCCACGAACGCGATCGAATCGATCATCAAGAATGGCCCCGGCGCCGAGACGGTGGATACCACCGCGGATTGATCACCCCCGCGCCGCTTCGGCTGCCGCGCTGGCAAGCGCATCGACGCGCTCGTTCTCGGGGTGTCCGGAGTGGCCCTTGACCCACACCCATTCGACGCGGTGCGGGTTTACTGCTTCGATCAATTCGCGCCACAACTCGGCGTTGAGTACAGGCTTTTTCGCGGATGTGCGCCAGCCGTTCTTGTGCCAGCCGTGGACCCAGCGGGTAATCCCGTCGATCACGTACTTGCTGTCGGTGTGGAGCGACACCCGGCACGGCTCGGCCAGCGCCTGAAGCGCGCGGATCGCGCCCATCAACTCCATCCGGTTGTTGGTGGTCGCCGGGTCCGATCCCGAGAGCTCCTTTTCGTGGTGACCCATCCGCAGCAGCGCGCCCCACCCACCCGGGCCGGGATTGCCTTTGCAGGCGCCATCGGTGAAGACCTCGACGTGCTTCACGCGAAGACCGCTGCGTTGGCCGGATCGGCGTAGAACTGCAACTGGCGGGCCGGGTCCAGCGGGTCCTTGCGGGTCACCAGTGCACCCGGCGGAGTATTGAGCCAGTCGTAGGCGCGGCTCAGAGCAAATCGCAGCGCAGCGCCCCGCGCGAGCAGGGGCAGTGCTGCGCGCTCGTCTAGCGTCAGCGGTCGCAACGATTCGTATCCGGACAGCAGCGCGGCGGACAGGTCGGGCCGGAACGTGCGCCCCGCATCGCCAAAGCACCACGCCGCGTGGGTCACCGCGACATCGTAGGCGGTCAGATCGTTGCAGGCGAAATAGAAGTCGATAAGCCCGGTCACCCGGTCGCCCAGCATCAGGACGTTGTCGGGAAACAAGTCGGCATGGATCACCGAACGCGGCAGGTCGGTGGGCCACCGCACGGCCAGCAATGCCAGCTCGCGCGCCACCAGATCGGCGAGCAGCGGATCGATCGAGCGTAGCCCATCCGGTCCGCACGCCGCCGCCAGCCGCTGCCATTCGGCCACGCCCATGGCATTGGCCCGGTGGTCTGGAAAGTCGCTCGCCGCAAGATGGATCCGGGCCAGCGCCTCGCCCACCGCGCGGACCTGACCCACGGTCGGTTCGCTGACCGAAACGCCGGGGAGGAACTCGATCAGTGCGATCGCCTTGCCGCCCCCTAACTTGTCAGGGCGCAGGCGGAACAGCCGTCCCTCGCGGTCATGGATCGTGCGCGGCACCGGGCAATCGTGCGCGGCAAGGTGATCGAGCAGCGACAGGAAATAGGGCAGATCGGCGATCTCGATCCGCAATTCGTACATCGTCAGGATGAAGCGTGCGCCGCTCCCGTCAGAACCAGTCGTCTCGATCAGCCAGTTGCTGTTGGACACGCCCTCGGCGATGCCCTTGGCCGAAACCAGCTCGCCGACATCGTATTCGGCGACCAGCGCGGCCATCGCCTCGGCGCCGATCTGGGTATAGACGGCCACTGTCCGAAATCAGGAAACGAGCTGGCGCGGCAGCTTGAAGACGATCCGTTCTTCGGCGCTGACCACGGTTTCTTCTGAGACTTCGCGCCATTCGGCCAGCTTGGCGACCACTTCGCGGACCAGCGCCTCGGGTGCCGAAGCCCCGGCGGTCAGCCCCAGCGTGGTGACGCCGTCGAGCCATTCGGGGGCGATTTCGGCGGCGCGCTGGATCAGCCGCGATGGGGTTCCCATGCGCTCGGCAACTTCGACCAGCCGCACCGAGTTGGAACTGTTGGGCGCGCCGATTACCAGCACCAGATCGCACTCGGCCGCGATCGCCTTGACCGCCGCCTGGCGGTTGGAGGTGGCATAGCAGATGTCCTCGGCCTTGGGCCCGGCGATGGCGGGAAACTTGGCGCGCAGGGCGGCGACGATTTCGGCAGTGTCGTCGACCGACAGCGTCGTCTGGGTGAGGAACGCCAGCGCCGCCCCTGCGACGAACGCCAGCGCGGCGACATCCTCGACCGTCTCGACCAGCGTGATTGCGCCCTCGGGCACCTGGCCGAACGTGCCGATGACTTCGGGATGGCCCTTGTGGCCGATAAACACGATGTGTCGTCCGGCCTCGAGATGGCGTTCGGCCTGGCGGTGGACTTTGCTCACCAGCGGACACGTCGCATCGAGCCAGTCGAGCCCACGTGCGTTGGCCGCCGCCGGGACTGCCTTGGGCACGCCGTGGGCCGAGAACACCACCGGCACCCCATCGGGAACCTGATCGAGTTCGTCGACGAACACCGCGCCCTTGGCCCTCAGGGTTTCGACCACGAAGCGGTTGTGGACGATCTCGTGCCGCACAAAGACCGGCGCGCCATAGCGTTCGATCGCCCGCTCGACGATCTCGATCGCGCGGTCGACTCCGGCGCAGAATCCACGCGGGGCGGCGATAAGCAAGCGAAGCGGAGGCAAGGCCGGGTTCATGAGCCGCGCCCTACCCCGATTTCCCGCCTTTCGCAAAGCCGCCGGGATGGCTAGAGGATCGCGCGACACGAAGGACGCCTTACGCATGACCCCCACCCGCATTCTCGCCCTGACCGCCCTGCCGCTGCTCGCTCTAGCCGCGGGCTGCACCAAGAAGGGTGAGCTGGTGGTCGATTCGGGCGTCGGGGTCACCGCGCTGCGCACCGCCTGCCCCACCGTGGGTGTCCCCGAATATACCGGCGACGTGACCCAGTTCAGCGCGCCGGGCCGCACCGATGCCGCGGGAATCGACCTGACCGCCTCGCTCACCAACGTCCGCAGCCAGTGCAACGATAGCGGCGCCAAGGTTTACACCACCGCCGAGTTCGACGTTTTGGGGCGGCGCACCGACGTGCGCGGCGCGCGCACCGTCCAGCTGCCCTATTTCGTCACCGTGGTTCGTGGCGGCACCGCGGTGATCGCCAAGCGGCTCGGCTCGGTCACGCTGAGCTTCGCCGACGGACAGGAACGCGCCCAGGCCCACGCCCAGGCCGCCAGCTATGTCGATCGCGCCGAAGCCACCCTGCCCGACGACATCCGCAAGAAGATCACCGCCAAGCGCAAGGCCGGCGACGACGACGCCGCAATCGATCCGCTGGCCGAGCCCGACGTCCGCGCCGCACTCGCCCGCGCCAGCTTCGAGCTGCTGGTCGGGGTCCAGCTGAGCGAAGCGCAGATCGCGTATAACGCCACGCGATAAAAGCTAGTGAATCCGGAAGGCACATTCTCTGATGCATATTGGAATATGCATAGAAATGCGCTATTTTTCTCGCTGATTGCACTGGTATTCAGCCTTCCTGGCACAAATTTGGCTTCAAAAA
>JANMPV010000403.1:0-3434 GCA_031370045.1 Novosphingobium sp.
GGCAAGATCTTCAAACGCAAGCTGCGCGAACCGTTTTGGGAAGGGCTGGACCGGCGAATTTGACCGTCAGCCGGCAAACCGGATCAGCCGGCTGTCCGCCACCGCTGCGGTGCGGTGCGGCAACACTTCGGCGATGTAGTGCGGGTCCTTGACCATTGCCATGAACGCACCCGTGTTGGGATAGCCCATCACGAACGCCTCGTCCCATTCGCCGGGCGGGCCGGTGACGACGCATTCCAGCGGCGCCTGCCAGACCATCGCCGCACCGTCGTCCGCCACCAGCGCCTGAAACGCCGTGCCGTAAATCGCATAAGCCTCGCGGCCGCTCAGGCCCTTGCCGTGGTTGGGATGGTCGGGCGGATATTCGGCCAGATCGCGAAACTTGATCAGGTTGAGCATGTGGATCGAGGCGTCGCGCGGGAGCGCCTTGAACGCTTCCCAATTCTCGCGGCTGGGATCGATGTGCGGCATGTTCGGCTCCTATTCCACCAGCCTATAGTCCTTGAACCGCTCGCGCAGATCCTTCTTGCTGATCTTGCCGGTGCCGGTGTGGGGGATTTCGTCGACGAACTCGATCGCATCGGGCAGCCACCATTTGGCGACCTTGTCGGCCAGATGCGCCTTGATGTCGTCGGCGCAGCACTCGACGCCGGGCTTCTTGACCACCACCAGGATCGGGCGTTCGTCCCAGCGCGGGTGATAAATCCCGATCGCGGCGGCCTCGGCCACCGCGGGATGGCCGACCGCGGCGTTCTCGAGCTCGACCGAGCTGATCCACTCGCCGCCCGATTTGATCACGTCCTTGGTCCGGTCGGTCAGCTGGAGCGTGCCGTCGGGGTGGATCAGCGCGACATCCCCGGTATCGAACCACTGCTCGGCATCGGTCGCGTCGGCCTCGGCCTTGAAATAGCGCTTGATTACCCACGGCCCGCGCACCTGGAGTGCGCCCGAATTCACCCCGTCGCGCGCGAGCACTGTGCCCGGATCGTCGAGATCGACGCAGCGCAGCTCGATCCCGAATGCCGGGCGGCCCTGTTTCATGACGATATCGACCTTGGCGGCGAAATCGAGGTCGTCCCAATCGTAGGGATAGGCTCCGGCGGTGCCGATCGGTGAGGTTTCGGTCATTCCCCACAGATGCGCAACGCGCACGCCATTGTGCATCAACCGCTCGATCATGAAGCGCGGGCAGGCCGAGCCGCCGATCACCGCAGTCCCCAGCTGGCCGATGTCGCGCACGTCCTTGCCGATCGAATCGAGGTACTGGAACACGCCGAGCCACACCGTTGGCACCCCCGCCGAATGGGTCACACCCTCACGCTCGATCAGTTCGCACAGCACCGCCGGATCGTTGACCGCGCTATAGACGAACTTGATCCCGGGAATGGTCCCCGCCCACGGCAGGCCCCAGCTTGCTGCATGGAACATCGGCACGATCGGCAGCATCACGCTGCGCGAATCGAAATCGAACAGATTGGGCTGAACCCCAGCCATCGCGTGGAGAACGGTCGAGCGGTGCTCGTAAAGCACGCCCTTGGGATGGCCGGTGGTCCCGCTGGTATAGCACAGCATGCACGGGTCGCGTTCGTCGCCGTCGGTCCAGACGGTGTCGCCGTCGTGCGTCCCGATCCAGGCATCGAAGCCGAGCACATCGCTGCCCGGCGGCGGATCGAAACAGACGTAGGTTACGACCGTTGGCCATTTGTCGCGCAGTCGATCGACGATCGGCTGGAACTGCGCGTCGTACAACAAGACACGATCTTCGGCGTGATTGACGATGTAGTCGAGCTGCTCGTCGAACAAGCGCGGGTTGATCGTGTGGAGCACCCCCCCCGCGCCGACCGCGCCGTACCAGGTGACCAGATGGCTGGCGTGGTTCATCGCCAGCGTGGCGATCCGCTCGCCCTTGCCGATCCCAGCCGCACGCAGCGCCTGGGTCATCTTCAGCGCGTCGCGCCGGACCCCGGCCCAGGTTGTCCGCGTCTCGCGCCCGTCGGCCCAGTGGGTGACGTGCTCACGGTGGCCGTATTCGCGCGCGGCATGGTCGATCAGGTGCGTGACCCTGAGCGGCCAGTCCTGCATTGCGCCGAGTTGCATCGGTCTCTCCCTAATGAACCAGGCGCAAGCGTCGTTCTCCGCGCGCGGTCAGCGCGACATTGGCAAGTCCATCGATCGGGATCAACCGTTCAACGAGATCGGAATCGAGATGGAAATCGTGCCCCAAGCTGAACAGCGGGGAGCTGCCGCCGCCGGTGCGCAGCCGCGCCCGCACTTCGCCAGTGCCCGCCGGATCGCGCGGCAGGAGCAACGCGAGTTCGGCGATGGCTTCGGGCGAGGAAACCTCGAGCTGAAGCAGCATCCTGGCCGCGCTCTTGACCTCGGCCAGCGGGCGCGCCGAGCGGACCGTGACCCGCGGCGGCTCTTCCGGGCTGGGGCTGTCGAGCTCGACGTCGATCAGCAGGCAGGTGCCGTCCTTGGCCCAGCCCTGGAACGCTTCGACGAGGCTCTCCTCGAAGCAACTGGCGGAAAACTGCCCGCTGCTGTCCGAAAAGTCGGCGCGGATGAAGTCGTTGCCCTTGCGGGTGCGCCCGCGGTTCACCCCTTCAACCAGCGCCGCCATGACCGCCGGTCGGCGCCCGGCACCATCGCCTATCGAGCCATTGCCAGCGCCCCCGCTGGCCATCAGCGCCGCATACGACAGCGCTCCATTGGCCGAAGCGACCGCGCGAAACTGCTCGACCGGGTGCGCGGCGAAATAGAACCCGAAGAATTCGCGTTCCTTAGCCATTTGCTCGGCGCGGCTCCATGGCTCGGCTTCGGCCAGGCGCAGCGCGGGGGCAGCGTGATCTTCCCCCCCGAACAGTGCGGCCTGCCCGCTGCTGCGGCTGCGCGCGGCTTCGTCGGCGGAGGCAAGCAGAATGTCGATGTTGGCAAAGACCTTGGCGCGATTTGGTTCAATCGAATCGAACGCCCCCGCCGCGGCCAGCCCCTCAACCAGCCGCCGGTTCATCGCGCCTTGCGGGCAGCGGCGGAACAATTCGTCAAGGCTGGTAAACCAGCCGTGCGCTTCGCGCTCAGCAACCACACCCTCCATTGCTTTCTCGCCGACGTTGCGGATGCCCGCGAGCGCATAGCGCACCGCATAGCCATCGTCGGTTCGCTCGACGGTGAACTCGGCTTCCGAACGGTTGATGTCGGGTGCGGCGAGCACGACCCCGTTGCGGCGCAAATCATCGACGTAGACCGCCAGCTTTTCGGACTGGTGCATATCGAAGCACATCGATGCGGCATAGAATTCGTGCGGGTAGTGCGCCTTGAGCCACGCCGTCTGGTACGACAGCAGCGCATAAGCCGCGGCGTGGCTCTTGTTGAAGCCGTATCCGGCGAACTTGTCGATCAGGTCGAACAGCTCGTTGGCCTTCGCCTTTTCAATC
>JANMPV010000441.1:0-4240 GCA_031370045.1 Novosphingobium sp.
CGCTTGAGCAAGATCAATCTCGAACGCATTCGGCACATCCCGCAAGGTGGATCATGGCGCGATGTTCCGTTCGAACTGCTGCCCGCCGGAATGAAGAAGGCGAAACGCAGCGATCACACCAAGCGCTACGGGCGACCGCGCCCCACCGATCTAGCCTGCACGATCCTGACCAAGTGTGACATCCATTGGGGGGCCTACGTCCACCCAATCCAGAACCGTGCTTTCACCGTTAGAGAGGCAGCTAGACTGCAATCCTTTCCCGATGATTTTGTATTCTACGGCAGCATGACCGAGCAGTTTGTTCAGGTCGGCAACGCCGTTCCGCCGTTGATGGCCAAGGCGATCGCTGAAAAGATTCGCTCGTTCGAACAAGTTGGAATACCGATCGCCGCCTGATGAAGGTCGCGGAAATCTTCGGTTACGATGTTTCCGATCTTTCGGTCGCGGCGTGGCGGGCGCGAGACGCCAGGCACTGTCGTTTCCGCAATTCGCCTTGCACCAAATCGAGCAAGATCGATCCGTTGGGAGTTTGCACACTGTCCGACGGGCAGAGTGCTGCGGCGCTTTGTCCGGTTCGCTTTCTCGAGCACCAACGCATCTTCGCCGATGCGGCGGCGATAGCCTTCGGCCAAGGATCGTCTTTTGGCGTGTTTCCGGAAATCCGCATCCTCGAAATCCCGCATAAGGACGAAGGCGGCAGATCGAACAAGATCGGCAAAGTCGATTTTCTCCTCGGGGAAATCGACGATGGTCGAATTACGGACTTTGCTGCGGTAGAAATTCAGGCAGCCTACTTCTCGGGCGGAAGCCTGCGCAAAGTTTTCGAGCATTTCATGACCGAACGCAGCCTCGACGGCATCGACACGCGCCGTCGTCCGGATTTCCGCTCCTGCGCGCAAAAACGGCTGATCCCTCAGTTGCAGTTGAAAATTCCCGTGTTCCGCCGGTGGGGAAAAAAATTCTTTGTCGTGGTCGACAAGGAATTCTTCGATTCGTTACCCGCGTTCCCCGAAACCACCCCAAGCAACAGCGAGTTGACTTGGCTGTCCTACCCGATCGTGCACGATGGCCTTGCCTACTACCTGTCCGATCCCAGAATTGCCTATTCCGAATGGGACGAAATCCAAAATTCACTGCGCGAAGGCAAGCCACCTGAACCCCATGAGATTATTCGTGAAATGCAAGCCAAATTGGATGGTCCGATTAAGCGCCGCCCGCAAATTTTTAGTTGCGAGTAGCGTTCAGAGGCTGGGCATGGCTCCGAACCCTTTGCGCCGGTCGTTTTAGGCTATTGTCCTCTGGGTCACAATTTCGGATAGCACCTCAGGCCGCCTCCTTCTCCACCCACTCCGGGTAGAACGTTGGCGCTCTCGCACTCCACCCCGGCGCGGTGGCGGCGGCTTCGCTGATCGACTGGAGCAGGCCCCTGCGGCGTTCCGGCCTGATTTGAGGCAGGGCGGCGGCGGCGCAGAAGGCGCTCGGTAGCCACGGGCGAATCTCGGCGCCGAGCAGGCGTTCGTACAAGAAACGGTAGGCGGAAAAGCCGCTCAGCTTTTCCTGCGCGAGATCGAACGCGGTCAGGCGGATCAGCGTGCCCATGAACTGCTCGATCCCGTCGAAGCCGCCAATCCCACTGGCGCCTTCGGGCATCTCGCCGCGCAGGCCCCTGAGCTCCTGATAGAGCACGTACTGGCTGCGGATCGCGGCAGTCTCGTCGGCATTGCGCGCCCACAGCCGGAACGCGTCTTGGCGTCCCAGCCCGATATCGAGGCTGCGCTTGATGTAACGCTGCTCGGCGTTGGAAAAGCCGGCGAACTCGCGCAGTTCGGCGATCGTCAGCGATGCGGTGTCGATACTCGCCATGGCCTGCGAAGCTCCCGTCTGGCCCGCCCCCCGGCAGGCCCGTCACGGCACACATCATCAGAAGTTGGTTAGCATCGGGTTAAGAGGCGTTAGCGAACCTTACCGGCGCGCCGCGGCCGAACCATCGCGGACCTTCTTGAACTCGCTGCCCGGCTGCCATTCGGGCCAGCGCCGCGAGTTGGCAAGATCGGCACCGATCGCGCGCATGACTTCAACATCCTGGACCGCGCCCGCCAGATTCCAGTCGGACGACCACACGTCGCAGGTCTGGTGATAGCATTTGCCGGTGTAGACATCGACCCACGCCTGACCCGCTGCTTTGCCGCCATCGACCAGATCGCTGGCTCCGGCGATCCCCATCATCAGCAGCGGCGGCACGCCGCGTTTGGCCAGGCTGAAATGGTCGGCGCGGTAGAACAGCCCGCGTTCGGGCAGGCTTTCGACGCTGACGCTACGGCCCTGCGCTGCGGCGAATTTGGCGAGATCGTCTTCCAGCGTGGATTTGCCCTGGCCGACAAGGATAACGTCGTGCGCGGCACCCGCAGTTTGCAGGATATCGAGCGTCAGGTTGGCGACAGTCGTGGCGAACGGATAGACCGGGTTGGTGGCATACGCTTCCGACCCCAGCAATCCGCGCTCCTCCGCGGTCCACAGCCCGAACACGATCGTACGCTGCGGCGCAGGGCCCGCCTTGAACGCACGCGCGATCTCCATCAGCCCGGCCACGCCAAGCCCATCGTCGTTGGCCCCGGCGCGGAACACGCGGCCCTGCGCATCGGGCGCACCGCGGCCATAAGCGTCCCAGTGCGCGCCGTAGAGCACGGTTTCGTCCGGGTGGGTCGTGCCGGGTATGCGCGCAAGCACGTTGTGGCTCTCGACGACCGCGTGCGTGCTAGGCACCGCGGCGTCGAGCGTCGCGTTCAGAGCGACCGGCCGGAATTTGGGTGAACGGGCGGCGCTCCGCAGCTTGGCCAGATCCTGCCCTGCCGCGGCGAACAGCGCCTGCGCCGCCTCGCCCGAAATCCAGCCCTGGAGGGCCAGGCTGGTGAGCTTGTCGCGCGCGCGAACCAGATCGTAGTTTTCGCCATGCGGCGCGGTCACCACGCTCCAGCCATACCCGGCTGCCTCGGTTTCATGGACGATCAGCGCGGCTACCGCGCCACGGCGCGCGGCTTCCTCGAACTTGTAGGTCCAGCGGCCATAGTATGTCATCGTCCGCCCGCCGAATTTGCCGGCCACCGCTTCGCCCTTGACCGCAGCGAAATCGGGATCGTTGACGAGAAACACCGCGACCTTGCCCTTGAGGTCGGCACCCTT
Source organism: Novosphingobium sp. (assembly GCA_031370045.1). Lineage (GTDB taxonomy): Bacteria > Pseudomonadota > Alphaproteobacteria > Sphingomonadales > Sphingomonadaceae > Novosphingobium. The sequence continues at coordinate 3,181 of JANMPV010000441.1, forward strand.
GAAGTCGTCCCACTTCCGTTCGGGTGCGGTCACGCCATAGCCGACGAACACCAGCGGCGCGATCGCCACCGCCGCGACATCGACTGGTTGCAGGGTGGAGACGTAGACATCGGTTCCGGGGGACCAGGCGATTTCGCGACCGCCCGCGTTGACCGCAAACCGCGTCGCGCTACCCAGCTGGGTGCGCAGCAGCGGAACCTCTTGCGTCCAGCTTCCGTCCGCTCCGCCCGGCTCCAGCCCAAGCGCCTGGAACCGCCCGATCAGATAGCCGATCGTCCGATCCTCGCCCGGAGTGCCCGGAGCTCGGCCTTCAAAAGTGTCAGAGGCGAGCACCTTGACCGTCTCGGCGAGGCGATCGGCGGAGATATCTTGCGCGACCAGCGGGGTTGCGCCCAGCACGGCGGCCGCCGCAGTAAGGAATTTGAGCATAACGCGGCCCATCAATTGCTCCTCAAGGATCGGTGAAATCGGCCTTGCGCCGCTCCAGTCCGGAGAAAACCGCTTCGCGCTGGTTTTTGGTGCCCATCAGTTTCTGCTGCTCGAGGCTTTCGGCCATCAGCAACTGGTCGATCGTCGAATCGTGCCAGCGGTTGCTGAGCGCCTTGGCGCCGCGCATCGCGTGCGGGCTCTTGCTCGCGATGTCCTGCGCCAGCGCCATCGCCCGGGCCAGCGGGTTGGCATCCGCGTGGGTCGCGAAGCCGTATTGAACCGCTTCCTCGCCGGTGAATTCGCGGTGGGTATAGGTCAGTTCGCGCAGCACGTCGTCGCGCACGTTGCCGCGCCACAGCCAATAGCCGCCCATGTCGGGGACCAACCCCCACTTGACCTCCATCACTGCCAGCCGCGCGTCGGGCGCAACGATCTTGATGTCGGCTCCACTGGCAATCTGCAGCCCGCCGCCAAAGCACACCCCGTGGACCGCCGCGATCACCGGGATCGGCAGCTTGCGCCAGACCACCGCGGCCTGCTGCGGGGCGTTGGCGTTGCCGTGGGTGCGCTCGGTCAGCGGCACTTCGCGGTGGCGGTCGGTCTGGCCCATGCTGGTCAGGTCAAGCCCCGC
>JANMPV010000488.1:0-7010 GCA_031370045.1 Novosphingobium sp.
GCACAAGCCCAGCTACACCCCCCACGTCGATTGCGGCGATCACGTGATCGTGATCAACGCCGACAAGGTGCGGCTGACCGGCAACAAGCTCAAGCAGAAGACCTATTACAAGCACACCGGGTACGCCGGCGGGATCAAGGAGATTACCGCCGACAAGATTCTCGATGGCCGCTTCCCCGAACGGGTGATGGAAAAGGCGGTCGAACGCATGGTCCCGCGCGGTCCGCTGGGCCGCGTCCAGATGAAGAACCTGCATCTCTATTCCGGCGTCGAGCATCCTCATGCCGGGCAGCAGCCCGAAACGATCGATGTCGCTTCGCTCAATCGCAAGAACAAGGTGGGCGCGTGACCATGGCCGACACACCCAACACTGAAACCGTCTCCACGCTCGCCGACCTCGGCGCGCTGACCGGCGCTGCGGCAACCGCCGCTCCCGAAGCCCCGGCATCACCTGCCACCGACGACAGCTTCGAGGCCGCGCCGCCGCCGCCGCCGCGTGGTGGGCCGCTCGCGCCGCTGCGCGAAAAGGAAGTCGATGCGCAGGGCCGCGCCTATGCCAACGGCCGCCGCAAGGATGCGGTCGCTCGCGTCTGGCTCAAGCCCGGCACCGGCAAGATCACCGTCAACGGGCGCGATCAGGAAGTGTACTTCGCAAGACCCACGCTGCGCCTGGTGATCGACCAGCCGTTCCAGATCTCCGACCGCGCCGGGCAATACGATGTCGTCTGCACGGTCAAGGGCGGCGGACTTTCGGGCCAGGCCGGTGCGGTCAAGCACGGCATCAGCCAGGCGCTGAGCAAGTTCGAGCCGTCGCTGCGCCTCGCGGTCAAGGCCGCCGGGTTCCTGACCCGCGACCCCCGCGTCGTCGAGCGCAAGAAGTACGGCCGGGCCAAGGCCCGCAAGAGCTTCCAGTTCAGCAAGCGCTGATCGGTTCAAGCTTCGCCAAGAACACGAAAGGGCGGTCCTGCGGGGACGCCCTTTTTGTTCGAGACGCCGGGTTGCTGAGCAAGCGCGCGTTCGACCGTGCTTCAGTACGGTACCTCGACGAGGTTCAAATCGGCACCCTTGCGGCAGAACAGCCGGGCTGCGGTCTCGAGCAATCGCACATGCGCGATGTAGATCGAATCGCAGTGCTTGGACAAATCGACGGCGCGGCTGCCGATGGTCAGCCTGGCCAGTCCGCCTTCGAGAAAGACCGGCTGTCCCTTTGGCGCGGTCGCGACCAGCGAGGCCAGCCCGCGGATCGTCAGCGACTTTGCGCCATCGACGTAAAGCGTCGTCCGGTCGTCGCCGGGCTTGTTCGTTTGCTCGCCCTTTCGCGTGACGAACAGCAGTCTGTCGTCGGCCCCGAACCGGAACGAGAGCGGATCGAGCGGATCCTTGCTGACTGTTGGCTTGCCGTCATACACCACCAGATATCGGCTGTTCGGGTCGCGGCCGTAATAGGCGAAGTGCCGCTCGCTCGGCGAATAGCGCATCTCGGCGATCAGCTTGGCGACCGGGCCGACGCCCGTTTCGGTTTGGACCGCCCACAGGTCTCCTTCGCGCGGCACCAGAAAGGCGTACCGCGATCCCGAATCCGAAACGACGATGGCGTTGTTGACGGTCGGGAGCGGGCCGTATCTCGCGGTAGCCGTCACCACAAATTCGCCGTCGGCCTCGGAAACGGGCGCGACGAAGTTGGTCACGCTGTTCGCGATCACCGCACCCAACTGCTGACTCCAGCCGCCGAATTCGTGCCCGGCGAGGTCGATGTAGAGCTTTCCGTCGCGGCGAAAGGCAAATCCTGTCCGGGTTCCGTCGGGTGAAACCTTCAGGGAGCTGGCGGATTCGAACGGACCCTTGGTCGCGCCATCGGGCATGACGACATAGGTCTTGCCGCCCTGCGAATAGGTTTGGGCGACCAGTGCTCCGCTCGCATCGGTGGCGGAAGCCGGGGGATCGCCCGATACCGGCCCAACTTTGGTACCCACGTGCAGCCGGAATTCGCCGACTTTTCCCGAGGTGTAGATCGGCACCATCGCGGTTCCGGCAAACAGCGGCCTGAACGCCAGCTCGGTGGTCATCGGCTCGGGCAGCGCGACCGGACCGTCTCTACCGACTATCAGATCGCCCGCATCGCCGATGGCGTAAAAGATCGGGCGCCCAGAGATAGGCTCCACGCTGAGCGACTCGCGTCGCAGCTTCCTGAACTGCGCTTCGAGCATCTGACCGCGCATGAAGACCTGTGAATCGTCGGGCCTGCGGATCAGCGCCCAATATCCGTCGGCCCCGCGATCGACCCAGATGTCCGCAGGGAGGCGCACAGCAGGATAGGGCTCGGTCCGCACCAGTCGCGCCGCCGACTGGGCGACTGCGGGCATTGGTGCCGAACCCAGGGTCGCGCACGCCGCGAAAACGAGTACCCGACGACTTGGTCGCATGATCCAGCCCCCCCCCTTGCCCGATTGTCGCCGGACCGAACCGGGGCGACCGGGAACTGTTACGCCAATTTAAGGCGGGACGCACCACTGCGATGGCGCAGCTTTACCCCATCCGCCCCGCCACCAACTTACGCAAGTCCGCTTCGGGCCGCGCGCCGTAGTGGCCGATGATCTCGGCGGCGCAGATTGCGCCGAGTTTCAGGCATTCCGTCAACGGCGCGCGGCGGACGTGGCCCGAGAGGAACCCGGCGGCGAACAGATCACCTGCACCGGTGGTATCGACGACGCGCTCGATCGGCTCGGCGGGAACTTCGGCATGTTCGCCCCCGTGGACCGCGTAGGCGCCCCTTTCGCTGCGGGTGACGACCACGGTCGGCACCTTGGCGCACAAATGCGCGATGCCTTCGTGGAAATCGTCGATCCCCGTCAGCGCGGCCAGCTCGTGTTCGTTGGCGAACAGGATGTCGATCTTGCCCTCGGCGATGAGCGCGCGGAAATCGTCGCCGTGGCGGCTGATCACGAACGCGTCGGACAGGGTGAACGCCACCTCGCGCCCGGCATTGCGTGCGGCGTCGATCGCCCGGCGCATCGCCGCGCGCGGCTCTTCGGGATCCCACAGATAGCCTTCGAGATAGAGCACCTTGGCCGAAGCGATCGTCGCTTCATCGAGCGCGCTGGCGGGCAGGAACTGCGATGCGCCGAGGAAGGTGTTCATCGTGCGCTGGCCATCGGGGGTGACGAAGATCAGGCAGCGCGCGGTCGGAGGCTGTCCGGCGCGCGGCGGGGTGGCGAAGGCAATTCCGCCGGCGCGGATATCGTGCGCGAAGACTTCGCCCAGCTGATCGTCGGCAACCTGGCCGATGAACGCGCATTTCGCCCCCAGCGCGGCCAGACCCGCCAACGTGTTGGCCGCCGATCCGCCGCTGATCTCCTTGGCCGGGCCCATCGCATCGTACAGTTCCTGCGCTCGCGCTGTATCGACCAACGTCATCCCGCCCTTGGCCAGGCCCAGCCGGGCGATCGTCGCTTCATCGGCGGGGGCCATGACATCGACGATGGCGTTGCCGATGGCGATTACGTCGAGGGTGGGGGCGGGCATGCAAAACTCCGGGTGGGTAAATGAAAGGGGCGGTTAACCGCCATCGCATTGACAGGCAAGGCTTGGCGGGCGATCTGCAGGCGCGATGATTGCCGCTTTTGCCCTCGCCCTTGGCCAGCTCGGCGACCGCAAAATCCTGACGGTGTTGGGCAAGAGCATTGCGACTACGCTCGCGGTGTTTGCTGCGCTGGGCGCCGGGTTGTGGTTCGCCATCGCCACGTGGGGCACGGCCGACGGAAACGGCGGTTTCGTCGCTGCGGCGGTGGCCGGATTGCTGCTGATCGTGTCGTTGTGGCTGCTGTTCCGCTTCGTCGCACTAGCAGTGCTCCAGCTGTTCGGCGACGAGGTGGTCCGCGCGGTCGAGGCCCAGCACTACCCAGCCGCTGCCGCATCGGCGCACGCGGTGGGCTGGCGCGAGGAGCTGCGCGTGGCCTGGCGCAGCCTGGGCCGCTCGCTCGGCTATAACCTGCTGGCGCTGCCGGTTGCGCTGCTTCTGCTGGTGACCGGGGTCGGCACTTTGGTGGTGTTCGCCGCGGTCAACGCGGTTTTGCTGGGGCGCGAACTGACCGAGATGGTCGCGCTGCGCCATCGTGACGCGGCGGGGCAGGCGCCGCTGCCGGGGTTCGCGACGCGCACCGCACTGGGCGCGATCGTGGTGGCGCTGCTGCTGGTGCCGTTCCTCAACCTGCTCGCCCCGGTGCTGGGCGCGGCAGCGGCGACGCATCTGGTTCATCGGCGGAGGGCGGCATGATTCGGGCTGGCGTCGCCATGATCGCGCTGCTGGTGGCCGGGTGCGCGACGACTCCGCCGCCCGCCAGAACCCCGCCCGTCAGCGCCAGTCCCGCGCTGACCAAACCCGCGCCCACCCGCGTACGCCCTTCGCGCAGGCCCCTGGCCAGCCCGATTGCGCAGATCGTGCCGGGGGTGGCGGGCGTGATCGGCAACGACGCCGCCGGGCTGGTCCGCCAATTCGGCAAGCCCCGGCTCGACATCGTCGAAGGCGACGTCCGCAAATTGCAGTTTTCGGGCACCGCCTGTGTGCTCGATGCCTATCTCTACCCTCCCATGGCGGGGAAGGAGCCGCTAGCGACCTACATCGACGCGCGGCGACCGAGCGATGGGCAGGATGTGGATCGGGCGGCGTGCATTGCGGCGTTGCGGGTGAGGTAGCGCGCGGCCTTCGACAGGCTCAGGCTGAGCGGGGAATGGGGCTGAGCGGGAAATGGGTAGTTCGCTAAAGACAAAAAGTCCGCTCATGCTGAGCCTGTCGAAGCATCAAGCGCGACCTCCGCCCAATTCACACCGTAAAACTCTCCCCGCACCCACACGCACCCTTGGCGTTGGGGTTGGCGAACACGAACCCGGCGGCGAAATCGTCCTCGACCCAGTCCATCGTGCTGCCAACCAGGTACAGCACGCTGGCGGCGTCGATGAAGAATACTCCGCCCGGCGTCTCGATCTTCTCGTCGAACGGCACCGCGACAGTCACGTAATCGACCGAATAGGCCAGCCCCGAGCAGCCACGACGGGGCGTGGAAAGCTTGACCCCGATCGCGCCTTCGGGTGCCTTTGACATCAGTTCGGTCACCCGCGCCTCGGCGGCGGCGGTAAGGGTAACGGCGGCGGGGCGGACGCGGGTTTTGGTCTGCACAGTCATCACAGCATCCCCAGTTCGAGGCGGGCTTCGTCGCTCATCTTGGCAGGATCCCACGGCGGGTCCCACACCAGGGTGACCTCGGCATCGCGCACCCCGGGTACCGCGCCGACGCGCAGCTCGACTTCGCCGGGCATCGATTCGGCGACCGGGCAGTGCGGCGTAGTCAGCGTCATCAGCACCGTGACGTCGTTGTCGGGCGAGACCTCGACGCCATAGATCAGCCCCAGTTCATAGATGTTGACCGGGATTTCGGGGTCGTAGATTTCCTTGAGCGCGTTGACCACTCCGTCGTAAATTACCCCGCCCGGCTCGCCCGCGGCGGCTTCGGGCGGCTGTTGCGACAGGAAACCGTCGAGATAATCGCGCTTGCGGGTAAACTTTTCGCCCGGAGTCTCATCGAGATCGACGCGCGCGCGAACGGGCGGCGCGACCCCTTCGACTTCTTCAACTTGGATGCTCATCCGAAAATCCTCATCGTCCGTTCGATCCCGCGGACCAGCGCCGCGACATCGCTTTCATCCGAATACAACCCGAAGCTGGCCCGCGCGGTGGCGGGCACGCCGAGGTGGTCCATCAGCGGCTGGGCGCAGTGGTGCCCGGCGCGGATCGCGACGTTTTCCTCGTCCAATATGGTGCCGAGGTCGTGCGGATGCACCCCCTGCAGTGCAAAACTGACCATCCCCGCGCCGTCCTCGGGCCCGAACAATGTGACTGCGTTGATCCGGCGCAGCGCGTCGCGGGTTTGGCGGACGAGGTCGGTTTCGTGAGCGTGGATCGCCTCAAGTCCGATGCTTTCGACATAGTCGATCGCCGCCGCCAGCCCGATCGCCTCGACGATTGCGGGCGTGCCGGCTTCGAATCGCGCGGGCGCGGTGAGAAAAGTGCTGCGCTCGAACGTAACCCGCTCGATCATGGCCCCGCCGCCCTGCCACGGCGGCATCGCCGCGAGCAGCTCGGCGCGGCCCCACAACACGCCGATCCCGGTCGGGCCGTAGAGCTTGTGGCTGGAGAACGTGTAAAAATCGCAGCCCAGCGCGGCGACATCGACCGGCATGTGCGGCACCGCCTGGCACCCATCGAGCAGGAGAACCGCTCCGACAGCATGCGCGAGATCGGCGGCACGGCGCGCATCGAGCACACTGCCGAGGACGTTGGAAACGTGGGCGAAAGATACCATCGTATGCTCGGGCGTGAGCATCGCCGCGGCGGCATCGAGATCGATCCGGCCATCGTGGGTCAGCGGGCAGACATCGACCTGCCATCCGGCCAGCTGCCACGGGACAATGTTGGAATGGTGTTCCAGGGTCGACAACAACACTCGGCCCTTTTGGGGGTACTGGTAGGCAACAAGGTTGATCGCCTCTGTCGCGCCGCGGGTGAAGACGATCTCGTCCTCCTCCCCGCCGATGAACCCCGCGACCCGCCGCCGCGCCGCTTCGTAGCCCAGCGTCATCTCGGCCGAACGCGAGTAAACTCCGCGATGGACCGTGGCGTAGTCGGCGCCGAGCGCGCGGGTGGTGGCATCGATCACCGCCTGCGGCTTTTGCGCGGTGGCGCCCGAATCGAGGTAGTGCCAGCGCGAGCCATCGGGGTTGACGATGCCGGGGAAATCCTTGCTTAAATCCTCCCCGAGCTTGCTCGGGGAGGTGGCAGCGCGCAGCGCTGACGGAGGGGTATCTTGCGAACGCAGGACTTCCCCTCCACCACTCGCTTCGCGAGCGGTCCCCCTCCCCGAGACAAGCTCGGGGAGGATTTTATCGTGGACCCCACTCATACCAAAGTCTCCAGCCGCGCCAGCGCCGCCGCGGTCAGCGTTTCCTCATCCGCCGCG
>JANMPV010000519.1:0-2787 GCA_031370045.1 Novosphingobium sp.
CGCTCGACATGAGCGGTGAAGTGCGGCTGCGGTGCTCGAAAACCACGCGGCAGCGCTTGAGGCACTGACAGCGGGCCACCCCGCGCTGGTGTGGCGCAAGCTGATCGCCGATACCGAAACCCCGGTCGGTGCCGCTCTCAAGCTGATCGAGCCCGAACGCGGCGATTTCCTGCTCGAATCGGTCGAAGGCGGCGAGGTCCGCGGGCGCTACAGCCTGCTGGGGATCGATCCCGATCTGGTGTTCCGTGCAACCGGCGAGCTTTGCGAGATCAACCGCGTGTGGCGCCACGATCGCCATGCTTTCGCCCCGCTGCCCGGCAACAGCTTGGCCGAACTGCGAGCACTGATCGGCGCCTGCCGGATCGACGTGCCTGTTGGTCTGCCGCCCGCGCTCGCCTGTCTGGTCGGCTATTTCGGCTACGAGACGATCGGCCTGGTCGAAGACCTTCCCCGCGCGCCGCCAAGCGCGCTGACCTTGCCCGACATGCTGTTTGTCCGCCCCGGGCTGATCCTGGTGTTCGATCGGCTGACCGACGAACTGTTCGCGGTCGCCCCGGTGTGGCCCGAAGGCGATCCTGCGCACGCGTTGCCAGACCGTGCACTGGATGCAGCAGGCGAGCGGATCGACGGCGCGCTGCGGCGGCTGGCGCAGGCGGCTGCTTCCGAACCGATCGGCCAGCCGCTCCTTTCGGAACCCACCCTCACCTCGACTTTATCGTCGTCGGCCTATGAAGCGATGGTCCTCAAGGCCAAGGACTACATCTTCGCAGGCGACATCTTTCAGGTCGTGCTCGCCCAGCGTTTCACCTGTCCGTTCCCCTTGCCGCCGCTCGCGCTGTACCGCGCGCTGCGCCGGGTGAACCCTTCGCCGTTCCTCTATCTGCTCGATCTGCCCGGCTTTGGGGTGGTCGGCTCGAGCCCCGAAATCCTCGTCCGGGTGCGCGATGGACAGGTCACCATCCGCCCGATCGCCGGGACGAGGCCACGCGGCAAGACCCCGGAAGAAGATCGCGGTGCTCACGCCAGTCTGCTCGCCGATCCCAAGGAACGCGCCGAGCACCTGATGCTGCTCGATCTGGGCCGCAACGACGTTGGCCGGGTCGCCGCGGCGGGCACGGTCGAGGTGACCGACAGCTATACTGTCGAACGCTACAGCCATGTGATGCACATCGTTTCGAACGTCGTCGGTCAACTCGATACCGCCAAGCATGACGCCCTCGACGCGCTGTTTGCCGGCTTCCCCGCAGGCACCGTCAGCGGCGCACCCAAAATCCGCGCCTGCCAGATCATCGCCGAGCTCGAACCCGAAACGCGTGGCGCATATGCCGGCGGGGTCGGCTATTTCGCCCCCGACGGCTCGATCGACAGTTGCATCGTATTGCGCACCGGCATCGTCAAGGACGGGGTGCTGCATGTGCAGGCGGGCGCGGGGATCGTGGCCGACAGCGACCCGGCGTATGAGTTGCGCGAGTGTGAGGCAAAGGCGGGCGCCCTGATCGCGGCGGCGCGCGAGGCGGTGCGGGTGGCGGGCGAAGCGGGGTTTGGGCAGTGAAGCAGCTTGTACCAATCGCACTGACATTGCTCGCAGGGTGCAGCCAGCCCACGCCCGAAGCAACTGGCCCGGTCACGCGGATCGAGATCGGCAAGAATGCAGTCGCGACCGCAGGGTCACCGGTCGCCAGCACCCCCGCCTCAAACTCCCCCTGCGAGCAGGCGATGTTCGAGGGCGTGACCCTCACCCACTGCCTCGCCGATCCCGCAAAGCAGCGGATCACGACCGCGCTCGGGCCCAAGGGCGGCGCGCCCTATCGCAGCTTTGCCGCGCTCGCAGCCGGGCTGGGCGATCGCGCCAAAACGGTCGCGTTCGCGATGAACGGCGGGATGTTTGGCGAGGATGGCAGGCCGATCGGCTATTATGTCGAGAACGACGCGCGGCTCAAGACGCTCAACCGCGCCAATGGCGGCGGCAACTTCCACCTCAAGCCCAACGGGGTGTTTTTTGGCTCCGGCGCCAAGTGGCAAGTGCTGGACAGCGACGCGTTCTTCAAAAACGTCGGCGACCGCCCCGCTTTCGGGACCCAATCGGGGCCGATGCTGGTGATCGCGGGCAAGCTTCACCCGCAATTTGCCAGCGAAGGCCCGTCCAAACTCATCCGCAACGGGGTGGGGGTCGATGCCGCCGGGTGCGCGCATTTCGTTATCTCGCAAGCCCCGATCAGCTTCGGCAAGTTCGCACGCTATTTCCGCGACGCGCTCAAGACCCCTAACGCGCTGTATCTCGACGGGACGGTCTCGGCGTTGTGGGATCCCGCCGCCGGACACCAGGATGCAACCGTACCGCTTGGGCCGCTGATCGTCGTTATGAACCAGGAGCCGCCGCATGGCTGAACGTCGCACATTGTATCCGCCGATCGAGCCATACGAAACCGGCATGCTCGAGGTCGGTGACGGCCACACATTGTACTGGGAGCGATGTGGCACACGCGGGGCCAAGCCGATGGTGTTCCTCCACGGCGGCCCCGGCGGCGGCTGCGGCGCGGGCCAGCGCCGCCAGTTCGACCCGGCGCTGTACGATATCCTGCTATTCGACCAGCGCGGCTGCGGACGCTCGCTGCCGTTCGCCAGTCTGGAGGCCAATACCACCTCGCACCTGGTCGCCGATATCGAGCGCTTGCGCGAACTATGCGGCCACGAGGGCTGGATGGTGTTTGGTGGCAGCTGGGGTTCGACGCTCTCGCTCGCCTATGCCGAAACCCACCCCGATCGCGTCACCGAGCTGGTCTTGCG
>JANMPV010000526.1:0-6492 GCA_031370045.1 Novosphingobium sp.
CAGTAATCGGCCACGGCCGCACCGTGCTCGACAGCGATATCGCCAAAGTCGCCCAATCGCTCAAGGTGCGGATCGAAACCAACCCGGTGGCGGACAGCTTCCTGCGCCGTCAGGACGGCTGGGCTTTGCTCCAGCACGACATTCCCGCAGTGATGGTCAGCTCGAGTTATTCGGACCCGGCGCGGGTCGAGCGGTTCATGGAATCCACTTACCACCGCCCCAGCGACCAGATTGGGCCGGGTTTCGAATTGGGCGGAGCGGTCGAGGATGTGGCAACGCAGGTCGCGCTGGTCCGCTGGTTTGCGAGCGTGAAAAGCTACCCGGCGAAGGGGACGCGCTAGACTTTTCTACTCCGAAAAAATTGACTGGTGTGTGTGCGGGCTTTTTCGGCGTAATGAATAGCGGGCAATCTGGGGGCCCAAGCCACATGAAACGATCGCTATGGCGAGCTATCGCCGGACTCGCGGCATTGGCGTCGTCGCTGCCAGCGTTGGCCGCGGACGCCGAGCTACTGGCCCGCAAGTTCGGCGCGCGCGAATCGGTCCAGCAAATCAGTCTGTCGCCCGACGGGTCCAAGCTGGGGATAATTGTGCCGAGCGCAGGGGGAGAGCGCCTGGCGGTGGTCGATCTGGCCGGCAATCCGATGCTCAAACCTATCCTCACGACGTCGGGTCCGAACGAGCAGTTCGATTATTGCCGTTGGGCCACCGACGCAATGTTGCTGTGCGGAATCCGCTATCGCGAGGATACCGCGACTGGTCCGCTCAGCTTTTCGCGCCTGGTAAAGGTTATGGCCGATGGGAGCGGGGTCGAGCAGTTGAGCCAGGAAAACAGCACGCGCGCGCTTTATGTGATGCAAAACGGCGGGAGCCTGATCGACTGGATTGCAGATGGAAAGCCTGGGCGGGTGCTGATGACCAGGCAGTTTGTGCCGGAGACCTCGATCGGCACGCATCTTAGCAGTGACCGTGAAGGGATGGCGGTCGAAGCCGTCGATCTGGCGACTAAAAAGCGTTCGCTTGTCGAATTCCCCAACAAGGGCGCCAGCGAATATATTTCCGACGGAAAGGGCGTCGTCAGGGTGATGGGGCTGACCCCGACTGACGGTAGCGGCTATAGTAGAGGCGTCGTCAACTACCTGTTCCGCCGCTCCGGCTCGCGCGATTGGGAGAAATTTGGGCAGCTTCTCACCGATGGTCAAACCGTCACTGGCTTCAATCCTTATGCGGTCGATAGCTCGCAGAATGTGGTCTATGGGTTCGATGACGCCGGTGGGTTCCAAGCGCTTTACAGTGTCGCGCTGGACGGCAGCGCCGCCAAGCAGGTCGTACTGGCCCGCAGCGATGTGGATGTCGACGGTCTGATCCGGATCGGTCGGTCGCGGCGCGTGGTGGGGGCAAGCTATGCCACCGAGCGGCGTGAAAGCGAGTTTTTCGATCCCGAACTCAAACGTCTGCGCAGTTCGCTTGGCAAGGCCTTGCCGGGAAAGCCGCTGATCGAATTTGTCGATTCAACGGCGGACGAGTCCAAGCTTTTGCTGTTCGCGGGTAGCGATACCCATCCCGGCACGTTCTATCTTTTCGACAAGGCATCCAAGCAACTCGAGGAACTGCTACCCCTGCGCAGCGAACTCACCGGCGTCGCGCTGGGCGAAATGAAGGCGATTACCTTTCCGGCGAGCGACGGCACCGTGATACCCGGTTACCTGACCTTGCCGCCGGGCAGTACCGGAAAAGGTCTGCCGGCCATCGTCATGCCCCACGGCGGGCCGAGCGCACGCGATGAGTGGGGCTTCGACTGGCTCGCGCAATTCTATGCAGCGCGTGGTTTCGCGGTGCTGCAACCCAACTTTCGTGGATCGGCGGGATACGGCTCGAAATGGTTCGAGAAGAACGGCTTCCAGTCCTGGAAAATTGCGGTGGGCGATGTCAACGCCGCGGGCCGATGGCTTGAAGCGCAAGGCATTGCCGCGCCTGGCAAGCTGGCGATCGTCGGCTGGTCATATGGCGGGTACGCCGCGCACCAATCGGCGGTGCTCGATCCCAACCTGTTCAAGGCGATCGTCGCGGTGGCGCCGGTCACCGATTTGGCGACGCTGCGCCAAGAGCATCTAAACTGGACCGATTTTCACCTGGTCGATCATTTTATCGGGAATGGACCGCATGTGCACGAAGGATCGCCAGCGCAAAATGCCGCATCGATCACGGCGCCTGTGCTGCTTTTTCATGGCGACAAGGACGTCAATGTCGGAATCGGAGAATCGCGGCTGATGGCAAGCAAGCTCAAGAGCGCGGGCAAGTCGGTCGAACTGGTCGAATTCAAGCAGCTCGATCACCAGCTCGACGACCCCGAAGCGCGCACCACGCTGCTGATGCGCAGCGATGCCTTTATCCGTCGGGCGCTGGGCCTTTAGGCATCGCCTTCGTCGCCTGCGGTTTCCAGCCGTGCTCCGGGGTAAAGCACGAACTGGCCGGTGCGGCGTTCGAGAAAGCCCGCGCCGATCGTCTCGGCCAGGCGCTGCGCGAGGTTCAGGTCAGCGTACCACTTGCCGACACGGTGCGGGGTGACAAAGCGAAAGCGTTTCATGGGCGAAAGCCTTTCATGACACGCGGATAATGCCCCGAAGCGCGCTCCGTTCCGGTGCGCGGCGTCACTCGGGCGAAAATAAACCTCGCCTCGTCGTGACCCGATAAACTGTTGAGCCCAAACGAAAAAGGCGGAGCTTGCGCCCCGCCTTTCCGAATGGCTGAAGTGTGCCGATCAGCGCGAGTAGAACTCGACCACCAGGTTCGGTTCCATCTTCACCGGGTAGGGCACCTCGTCGAGCGTCGGCACGCGGACGAAAGTTGCCTTGTCGGTGCCGTCGGGCGCGACGTATTCGGGAATGTCGCGCTCGGGCAGGGTCTGTGCCTCGATGATCAGCGCCATGTCCTTGGCCTTGGTGCCCAGGCTGATGACGTCGCCCGGCGCCACGCGGCGGCTGGCGATGTTGCACTTGACCCCGTTGACCAGGATGTGGCCGTGGCTGACAATCTGGCGCGCCGAGAAGATCGTCGGCGCGAACTTGGCGCGATAGACGATCATGTCGAGACGCCGCTCGAGCAGGCCGATCAGGTTCTGCCCGGTATCGCCCTTGATCCGCGCGGCTTCCTGATAGGTGCTCTTGAACTGCTTTTCGGTAACGTCGCCATAATAGCCCTTGAGCTTCTGCTTGGCGCGCAGCTGGATGCCGAAATCCGACACCTTGCTCTTGCGGCGCTGGCCGTGCTGGCCGGGACCATAGCTGCGGCGGTTGACCGAGCTTTTGGGGCGGCCCCAGATGTTCTCGCCCATACGGCGATCGAGTTTGTACTTCGACGATTTGCGCTTCGACATGCGTGTCTCAATCCATTTGCTGCCGTGCGAGGACCAGAGCCCCGCCAGCTTTTGCACGAACAGAAGGCTCATGCTTCACCCGGAACCGCACCGTTGAGCCTGTAAAGACACAACGCGGCCACCGCTTCACCGGGATGCGGGGCCAATTGCGAAGGCGGGCGCGTAGCCGGGAGGGTGGCAAAGGTCAAGCTGGCTCGACTTGGCCGCGGGTGGCACGCTAGAGGGCAGCATGATTGCACAAACGCCGCCCGATGATTGCCGCACCATGTCTGAAGTCCGCGCCGGGGTCGATGCGCTGGACCGCGAACTGGTCGCACTGCTCGCTTGCCGCTTCGCATACATGCGCGCCGCAGCACGGATCAAGCCCGAGCGCGGGTTGGTGCGAGACGAGGCGCGCAAGGCGGCGGTGATCGCGGCGGCGCAGGCTGAGGCCCTACGGCTAGGCGCTCCGGCAGAGCGGATCGCGGCGCTGTGGGAGATGCTGGTCGAAAACTCGATCGCCTACGAACTCGAACAGTGGGATGCGCAAGCTTAGAGTATCCGTGATGACTTTAGGTTGAGTACAACCTGCCCCTCCCCCTTATAGGGGGAGGCTGGGTGGGGGCGTTCAACGCGGGCGTGGACGCGGTGCGCTGCACCGCTCCCCCACACCTACCCCCCCCCGATGGGGAGGGGGATCCGGTGCAGTGTCAGCATGTTCTAATCGTCGCGCGGCTGACGGTTAAGATGGGTCAGAACCCCGCGAAAAGTACGCAGCTCAAGGTGGGTCCAGCCCGGCTTGGTCAAAAGCCCGCGCAAGGTCCGGCGGGTGGCTGCCGAGCGTCCCGCCGGGTGGTAATAGCCGCGCGGCTCAAGCATGGCATCAAGCTGAGCGATCATCCCCTCCAGTTCGTCCTGCGGGGCGGGCGGCAGCAACTCCTCAAGCGTGGGCTGCGCGAGGCATTGCGATTTCGACCATTCGTAGGCGCACAGGATCACTGCTTGAGCAAGGTTGAGCGAGCCGAACGTGGGGTTGACCGGCACGGTCACGATCGCGCGGGCAAGCGCAACATCGTCGGTTTCCAGCCCCGACCGTTCGGGCCCGAAGACCAACGCCGACCGCCCCGCCTCGCGGTGGATCGCTTGGGCGGCCTGCTCGGGGGTCAGCACCGGCTTGGTCACCCCGCGCTTGCGCACCGTGGTGGCATAGACCTGTGCGCAATCGGCCACCGCATCGGCCAGCGTGGGATAGACGGTAGCCCGCGCAAGCACTTCGTCCGCGCCCGCCGCGGCGGGTCCAGCGGAGGGGTTGGGCCAGCCATCGCGCGGCTCCACCAGCCGCAATTCGGTCAGCCCGAAGTTGAGCATGGCGCGCGCAGCCTTGCCGATGTTTTCGCCGAGTTGCGGTCGGACGAGGACGATGATGGGGGCAAGAGCCACACTCACAACCCCGTTCCTCCCGAGCGAAGTCGAGGGACTATGCCGAGCGCCAGCGAGGTTCTGCGCTTGCGGCTGTCGCTCCGCTCGAACTGGCTGCTCGACGATCGCCTGCCGGTCATACAGTTCGTCGTGTAGGAGGGGCTTATTGCGTTCGCGTGGCGGACGGGAATACCGCTTGAGACGATCCCAATCGCGCGCGATCAGCGATTCCTTTTTTGCACGAGACCAGTTCTTGATCTTGATTTCTGCGGTCAGTGCTTCTTCGCGAGTCTGAAAGTATTCGGCCCAAACGAGTACGACGGGTCGCCTTTGATGGGTGTACCCGCGAAGTGTGCCAGACTCATGCTGAGCCACCCGTTTTTCCAGGTCGTCAGTGTGACCGGTATAATAGCTGAGGTCTGCGCAGTGCAGCATGTAGGTCCAGAATGCCATTTAACTGCCCTAGCGCGTTTCTCGCTTCGCTCGAAATAGTCCCTCGACTTCGCTCGGGAGGAACGGGAGTTGAAAGATAGGGCTGAAGCAGTCTACCCCGCCCCGACATCCCGCACCGTCCCCGCAAACTCTTCGAAATCGCGCGCCTCGGAAAACTCGCGATAGACGCTGGCGAAGCGGATGTACGCGACCGAATCGAGTTGCCGCAGGCCCTCCATCACCATCTCGCCGATGGCGCTGGCGGGGACCTCGCTTTCGCCCATCGTTTCGATCTGGCGCTGGATGCCCGATACCAGCTGGTCGAGCCGTTCCTGGGCGATGCCACGCTTGCGGCAGGCCAGCGCGACCGATTTCTCAAGCTTGGCGCGTTCGAACGGTTGGCGCAGGTCGCCGCGCTTGACCACCACGATCTCGCGCAACTGGATGCGTTCGAACGTGGTGAACCGCGCGCCGCAGCTTTCGCATTGGCGGCGGCGGCGGATCGCGGTGTTGTCCTCGGTGGGGCGCGAATCCTTTACCTGGCTGTCGTCATGCGCGCAGAACGGGCAGCGCATCTAGACGCGGGCCATCAGGGGCGCAGGCGCTTGTAGAGCATGAACGCCGCGCCGCCCAGCAAGCCGACCGGAATGCTCAGCACCGGCAGGACCAGCCCCGCGACCGCGCCGACCGCGCCACCGATCAGCACCGGCTTGGTCGAGGGGTGGTGGAGGCCTTGCTTGGCCATGCCCTTGATCTCGGCACCCGCATCGCTGAGCAGGTTGTCGCCGCCGCCACGGTTGTCGTTGGGATCGCGATAATCGTCGTTCATCTCACATCTCCGGATAAATCGGGAACGCTGCGCACAATTCCCCGACCCGCGCGCGGACCCGGGCTTCGACCTGGCCGTCGCCCTCGTCGCCGTTGCGCGACAGGCCATCGACCACTTCGGCAATCAGCGCGCCGATCTGGGCAAATTCGGCCTCGCGGAACCCGCGCGTGGTGCCCGCCGGGGTGCCGAGGCGAACCCCCGAAGTCACGAACGGGCTGCGCGTGTCGAACGGGATACCGTTCTTGTTGCAAGTCAGCCAAGCCCGGTCGAGGCCCTTTTCGGCGGCCTTGCCGGTGACGTTCTTGGCGGTCAGGTCGACCAGCAACGAGTGGTTGTCGGTGCCGCCCGAGACCACTCGCAGCCCGTGCTGCTCGATGCTTGCGGCCAGCGCGCGGGCGTTGCTTACGACCTGGCGGGCATAGGCCTTGAATTCGGGCTTCAGCGCCTCGCCGAATGCG
>JANMPV010000023.1:0-3029 GCA_031370045.1 Novosphingobium sp.
GGTGCTCGAAACCAAGCTGCCAGCGCTGGTGATCGGTGCGTTCTTGCTTGGGCTGGTGCCGATGTGGGCGCTCCATCGGACTCAGCGCTGGCGGATGCGGCGGCGGATCGCCGGGCTGGAGGCGATGATTGCGCGGCCCAACACCGTCGCCGAGATTCCCACTCCCGCTTCCCCTCCGACGCCCGCGCCCGAACCGCCGCCCCCGGTATGACCAACCCGGTCTATCTCGCGCTCGACCTGCCCCAGCTCGATCCGGCGCTGGAGCTGGCCCGCAAGGTCCAGGGGCACATTGGCGGGATCAAGCTGGGGCTGGAATTCTTCTGCGCCCACGGCCACCACGGGGTTCACGAGGTCGCCAGGCTCGGTCTGCCGATCTTCCTCGATCTCAAACTCCACGACATCCCCAACACCGTCGCCGCCGCGATGCAGGCAATCCTCGTGCTCGAACCCGCGATTGTCACCGTCCACGGCAGCGGCGGGCGCGCGATGATGGACGACGCCAAGGCCGCCGCCGTCGAGCATTGCAAGGTGGTTGCAATCACCATGCTGACCAGCCTGGATGACAGCGATCTGGAACGCACCGGGGTGGCGGGCAGCGCCCACGACCAGGTCCTGCGGATCGCAGATCTCGCGCGTACCGCCGGGCTCGATGGCGTGGTCTGTTCGGGCCACGAGGTGGCGGCGGTCCATACGCTGTGGAAGGATGGGTTCCTCGTCGTCCCCGGACTGCGCCCCGCGGGTACCAGTCTTGGCGACCAGAAACGCGCGGTCACGCCCAAAGCGGCGCGCGAGGCTGGCGCAAGCGTGCTGGTGATCGGCCGCCCGATCAGCCGCGCCGACGATCCGGTCGCGGCCGCCAGAGCAATCGGAGCCACGCTTTAATTCAGGCAGGCGCAATGCGCGGCCAGTCACACGGCTCGCGATCAAACGACAGGAACCACCGATGAAGCGTTTTGCCCCAACCTTGCTGTGCGCCCTGCTGTGCGCTGCCGCGCTGCCTTCCTCTGCCGCGCTCGCCCAGGCCGCGCCGCCGGTGACGATCGCGCCGGGCAACACCCTGCTCACCGTCAGCGCCGACGGGCGTTCGCTGCGGACCCCCGATCTGGCAGTGTTCAGCGCCGGGGTGGCGAGTTCGGGCAAGACCGCGGGCGAGGCACTGCGGTCCAACGCCGCCGACATGAACCGGGTGATCGCGGCGCTCAAAAAGGCTGGTATCGCCGACCGCGATATCCAGACCAGCAACCTCAGTCTCAACCCCGTTTATACCCCGCAAGTGCAGCGCCCCGATGGACAGTACGAGCAGCCCGAGCAGCGCATCATCGGCTATCAGGCCAACAACACCGTCACCATCCGCCAGCGCAAGCTCGGCGAATTCGGGCGGGTGATCGACACCCTGGTCGAGGCCGGGGCCAATCAGGTCAACGGCCCCAGCTTCCAGATGGACGATCCCGACGAAGCCAGCGACGAAGCGCGGCTGGCGGCGATGAAGAAGGCCCGTGCCCGCGCCGAGTTGTATGCCCGGGCAGCAGGGTTGCGGGTGGGGCGGATCCTGTCGATCAGCGAGAGCGGCGGCTACAACCCCGGCCCGCCGGTGGTGTTCGCGCGGATGGCGGCGGATTCGGCGGCGGCACCTTCGCCCGTCGCGGCGGGCGAGATTCAGCTCAACGCCAACGTCACGGTAATGTTCGAACTGACGCCCTGAGCAGTCAGTTCGCGTCGTCGGCAGCCGGCGCGCCAGTGTCGCTGGGTGCGCTGGCGTCGTTCTCGCCGTTCTCGAGCGCTGCCTTATCCTCTGCCATCTTCTCGCGGACCGCGTCGGCGAGTTGGGGATCGAGTTCGTTGCCCTCGGCGTCGGTCACCGGCGCAAGCTTTTCTTCGCTCGGATCGGAAGCGGCGGCGGCTTCGGCGCGAAAGCTCTTCTCGTCGGCGTCCGATGACGCCGCCGGGGAGCAGGCGGTCAACAGGGCGGCGGCGGCCAGACCGGCCAGGGCGGAAACCGTACGCATCGGACCGTTCCTTTGAATTTGACGTGGTCCTGCCCTGTAACCCCGATTTGCTAAGCAATCTTGTACGCCGCTGTTCATCGCGGCGATGATCGCCTAGGCGGCGCGCCATGCCCGCGCCCCGGATCAAAATTTGCGGTATCACCACCCCCGCCACGCTCGATGCGGCGATTGCGGGGCGTGCGGATCATGTCGGGCTGACTTTCGTTCCGCCCAGCCCGCGCTATCTGAAACCATCTGCGGCAGCGGAAATGGCGGCGCGCGCGGCGGGGCGGATCGGCAAAGTCGGGCTGTTCGTCGATGCCAGCGATGCTGCAATCGCCGAGGCGGTCGCCGCGGCCCGGCTCGATGGGCTGCAACTCCACGGCAGCGAAACCCCGCAGCGCGCTGCCGAACTGCGGTCTCGTTACGCTTTGCCAGTGTGGAAGGTGATTTCAGTGGCGAGCGCGGCGGACATCGCCCGTGGCGATGCCTATGCCGGGGCCGCCGACCTGATCCTGTTCGACGCCAAGACTCCCAAAGGTTCGCTGCCCGGTGGAATGGGGCTGGTGTTCGACTGGTCGCTGTTGGGCGCTTATCGCGGCGCGCTGCCGTGGGGGCTGGCGGGAGGTCTGACCACCGATAATGTCGCTGAGGCGGTAGCACTGACAGGCGCGCCGCTGGTCGATACCTCGTCCGGCGTCGAAAGCGCACCGGGGGTCAAGGACGTGGACAAGATCGCCGCCTTCTGCAAAGCGGCGCGGCTATGAGTTCCAAGCCAAATTCCTATCGCACCGGCCCCGACGAACGCGGCCATTTTGGCCAGTTCGGCGGGCGCTATGTCGCCGAAACGCTGATGCCGCTGGTGCTCGAGCTGGAGCGCCACTACCGCGCGGCCAAGCTCGATCCGGCGTTCCAGGAAGAGTTCGACGATCTGCTCGAACACTACGTCGGACGCCCCAGCCCGCTGTATTTCGCGCCTCGCCTCACCGAGGAACTTCGTAAAAGCGCTCCCGCGGGGCGCGGCGCGCAAATCTGGTTCAAGCG
>JANMPV010000075.1:0-3268 GCA_031370045.1 Novosphingobium sp.
CAAGGGCATGCGCTCAAGCGCCTCCTCGATCACCTGAGCCTGGCTGCGTCCGTCACGCGTGAGCAACGCCAGCCTTTCAGCCGCCTTGGCAGAACGGATCGTGATGGGCCGTTGGTGGCGGCGGGCGATAGCGGACATGGAAGCACCCTACACTGATCCACCCGTTCGTGCAAGCACGCTCGCAAGCACACCCACGTACGGCCCAAAAAAATTCGGGGGCGAGCCCTGCCGAGCCCGCCCCCACGCCTTGCGGCGCCTTGTCCAAGAAGTAACCGTCCGGGTCGCAGAAGACGAACACCCCTTAAGACAAGCTTGTTTGTGGGCCCCCTACCAGGCCCCGGCCCCTACCATGCTTCAGCCACATCCATCAGCGCCATGCGGTCGAGGATCGTAACCCTCCCCCCCTTGAGCGTGACGACACCGCTTTCGGCCCAGGCCGAAAGCTGGCGGTTGATCTGTTCGCGGCTCATCCCCGCAAAGTTGCCAAGCTCGCCCTGGCTGAGCGCCAGCTTGAGATGGCCTTCGCTATCTGGCTGGTTATCGTTGCCCGCGATCAGCAGGCGCAGCAGAAACCGTGCGAGGCGGGGGCCGGAGGTGTACGCGCGATCCGCCTCGATCACCTGGTTCGATTGGCGCAGCCGCCGCGCCATCGCGCGCAGCAGGCGCATCGCCATTCCGGGGTGGCGATCGACGATCTCGTCGAACGCCGATCGGCTCAGAATCAGCACTTCGACCGGGTCGATCGCGTGGACGCTGGCGGTGCGTTCGCCCATGTCGAGAAACGCGATCTCGCCCAGTACCGCGCCGGGCTCGGCATAATCGAGCACGATTTCGCGGCCGTTGGCGGCGAGCATGCTGACCCGCGCGAGCCCGGCCAGGACCATGAACAAGCTGTCGCCCTGATCGCCCTGCGCCATCATCTCCTGATCGCGCTTGTACGAGCGGTGGTGACCGCGCAGCAAGATATCGGAAAGCTCGTCCGCATCGCAGTTCGCGAACAGGCTGTGAGACGTCAGCAGGTCGGAAAGTTGAGCCGCGTGCATTGCCCCGCCTCGTTCCCGGTTTGCGCCCCTATGTCAAACGACATTCGTGACTATTACATTGCGAAACGTAAGCGTAGCACGAAACATTAGGTCGCTGAAACCCCGCATTTGAAAGGAAAAAAGTCCGTACGGTGCGCATCGAACTCCGCGGCTCAGACCAGTCTCGCTTGTTTCAGCGCCGCGCCGATAAATCCTGCGAACAGAGGGTGCGGATCGAACGGGCGGCTCTTGAGTTCGGGGTGAAACTGGACGCCCACGAACCACGGATGATCGGGCCGCTCGACGATTTCGGGGAGCAATCCGTCGGGCGACATCCCCGAGAACACCAGCCCGCCGCGCTCGAGCGGCTCGCGGTACGCGGCGTTGACTTCGTAGCGGTGGCGATGGCGTTCCGAGATGGTGGTCGCGCCATACAGCGCCGCAGCGTGGCTGTTGTGGCTGAGCCGCGCTTCATAAGCGCCCAGCCGCATCGTGCCGCCCAGGTCGCCGCCCGCGGCGCGGGTCTGGAGGCCCTCGGGGCTCATCCATTCGGTGATGATCCCGACCACCGGTTCGCTGGTCGCGCCGAATTCGGTCGAGCTGGCGTCAGGGATCCCCGCGGTGTTGCGGGCGGCCTCGATGCACGCCATCTGCATCCCCAGGCAGATCCCGAAGAACGGCACCTTGCGTTCGCGCGCAAACCGCACGCTGGCGATCTTGCCTTCCGAACCACGCTCCCCGAACCCGCCGGGGACCAGGATGCCGTGCAGCGGCTCGAGCAGCGCTGCGATTTCGTCGTCGTCCTTCTCGAACAGCTCGGCATCGAGCCAGCGCACGTTGACCCGCACCCGGTTGGCCATGCCGCCGTGGACCAGCGCCTCGTTGAGCGATTTGTAGGCATCGGGCAGGCCGACGTACTTGCCGACCACGCCGATCGTCACTTCGCCCTCGGGGTGTTCATAGCGGTCGACGATGTCGCGCCACCCGGACATGTCGGGCAGCCGCGCGGTCAGCCCGAAGTGACGCAGAACCTCGGCATCGAGTCCCTCGGCATGGTACTGCAATGGCACCGCATAGATCGACGAGGCATCGAGCGCGGGGATCACCGCTTCCTTGCGGACGTTGCAGAACTGGGCGATCTTGGCGCGCTCGTTGTCGGGCAGCGGGTGTTCGCAGCGGCACAGCAGCAGGTCGGGCTGGACCCCCAGCGCGGTCAGTTCGCGCACCGAGTGCTGGGTCGGCTTGGTCTTCAACTCGCCCGCAGCGGCGATATAAGGCACCAGCGTAACGTGGATCGAACAGGTCGCTTCGCGCCCCAGTTCGTTGCGCAGCTGGCGGATCGCCTCGATGAACGGCAAGCTTTCGATATCGCCGACGGTCCCGCCGATCTCGCACAGCACGAAATCGAGCCCATCCGTATCGGCCTTGGCGAAATCCTTGATCGCGTCGGTGACGTGGGGGATTACCTGGACGGTCGCGCCAAGATAGTCGCCGCGGCGCTCCTTGGCGATGATGTCGCGATAGACCCGGCCACTGGTGATGTTGTCGCCCTGGTGCGCCGAAACCCCGGTGAAGCGTTCGTAATGGCCCAGATCGAGGTCGGTCTCCGCGCCATCGTCGGTGACGTAGACTTCGCCGTGCTGATAGGGGCTCATCGTGCCGGGATCGACGTTGAGATAAGGGTCGAACTTGCGGATCCGGACCTTGAAGCCGCGCCCCTGGAGCAGCGCCGCCAGGCTTGCCGCCATCAGACCCTTGCCCAGCGAGGAGACCACGCCGCCGGTGATGAAAATATACCGCGTCATGGGAGGAAAGCCTTAGTCGCATCGGGGCGAGCGGGGCAAGGGTCGCGCCGGGCAATCCACAGTTAGCTAGCCAGAGCGTGCGCCCCGTGCGAGATGCCGCCTATTGAGCAGCGCCCTTGAGCGGATCGTTGGCTGGAGCCGCGCTGCCACTGGCTGCGGGCGACGCGGGGGCCGGTGCAGCGGGGGCCGGGGCGCCACCGACGCCGGCCAGCGGATCGGAATTCAGCGGCGCCGCAGGGGCACCGGCCGGGGCGCCGCGCTTGAGCGAAGTATCGACTTTGGTCCCCGAAGCCGCGCTCACCGCGACGGCGGCCAGGACGATGCTGAGCACCACGAACGACGTCGCCAGGATGGTGGTCAGGCGGGTGAGAAAATTCGCCGCGCCGCGCGCCGACATCAGCCCGCCGGGGCTGCCGCCCACACCCAGCCCGCCGCCTTCGG
>JANMPV010000084.1:0-3527 GCA_031370045.1 Novosphingobium sp.
CTCAAGCAGCAGTACGAGTACGTCCGGGGCCCCGACTTTGCGGGCAAGGCCGTGGTCCTGGGCGCGCTGACGCTGTACCTCGATTTCATCAACATGTTCCAGTTCCTGCTCGCGTTCATGGGGGACCGCCGCTAGGCGCAAACCCTTAGCGCAAGTTCGACATATCGTGCCCGGCGCGCCTTCTGGCGCGCCGGGCATTTTCTTTTTTCGGCCAACGCTCTATCGCTCGGGCTTCAGCTTGGCGAAAGGCGCGGGTCCGCATCGCGCCGCAGCGGTTTCGGAATGGGGCCGCAGGGAGATTTGGCAGACATGATCGGGTTCAAGTTCAGAGCTTTGCGCATCGGCGCGACGATTTGCGGGATCACATTGCTCGCTGCCTGCGCGACCAAGGCGCCGCCGCCTCCACCTCCGCCGCCTCCCCCGCCGCCGGTCGAGATCATCCCCTACCGTCCGCTGCCGCCGCTGGGTGCGACCTACACCATGCGCATGCCCGCGCTTGGATCCGACGGTCGGCATCTGACCGTTATCGGCGGGCTGAGCGACGACCAGCGCGTCTGGTATTTCCGCTCGGCTTGGAATGTTGCCGCGCTCAATTGCGTGGGCGCCGAATTCCAGCCGATCCTGGATGGCTACAAGGCCTTTCTCATCGACAACGCCAAAGTGCTCAAAGGGGTCAACACACGGCTCGAGGGCACTTTCGTCAAGTCCTATCCGAGCCGCCCGGTGGCGATCGCCGCGCGTGAAAAGGCCATGACCATCGTCTACAACTTCTTTGCGCTGCCGCCCGCGCGCAGCGGGTTCTGCCAGGCGGGTATGCAGGTGGCGAGCATGGCCGCCACGACGCCCAAGCCGACCGCCGTTGCACTCGCTGCCAACTTCGGGCTGTGGGAGGCTCCGTTCGAAAATTTCTTCACCGCCTATGACCAGTACCAGCGCGATTCCGCTGCGTGGGATGTTCGCTATGGTGCGCGCTATGGCGCGTCTCAGCCGGGCTACCTGGCGGTGCAGGCGGCGCGTGCGTCGATTGTCCCACAGGCAGGGGTGAGCGGTCCCGGCAGCACCCCGAGCCTGACCCTTCCACCCACCGCCGGACTGGTAACCGACCCTGAAACCGGAGCGAAGATTCCGGTGATTCCGGTAACCACACAGCCGCAGGGGATACCGGTCGTCCAGCCAGTCCCGCAGTCCCCGCCCAAGCTGCGGAAGAAGCCCTAGCCCTGGGTTCGGGCCTAAGACGGGTCGACACAAAGGGCTTTTCTTGGGGCATCTCGTCGGCTAGGACGCGCGCTCTTCGCGGGGTCCGCCCCGCCTGGAACACTGGTATGGGGCCGTAGCTCAGCTGGGAGAGCGCGTCGTTCGCAATGACGAGGTCAGGGGTTCGATCCCCCTCGGCTCCACCAGTGTACCGATAATTGCTCCATCTCGGCCTGCGAACGGCACCGTTCTGCGCTTCCGGAGCTCACGGCCCAATTGGCCGCTGCGCGCCGGTTCTCGAACGCCACCATTCTCGGATCGAGCTGAAGCAATTCTCGGCACACTGGCCTACCCTCACACCCGCTCAGCCTGAGCCTGTCGAAGGCCGCGCGCGACATTCGCCCCGTAAACCGTTAGCGTCAGCAACATGCACTTTCTCGACCAAGCCAAGATTTTCGTCCGTTCCGGCGCGGGCGGCGGGGGTGCGGTCGCGTTCCGGCGCGAGATGTATGTCGAATATGGCGGCCCCGACGGCGGCAATGGTGGCAAGGGCGGTGACATCATCTTTGTCGCGGTACCCGGGCTCAACACCCTGATCGACTTCCGCTATTCGCAGCACTTCAAAGCCAAACGCGGCGGCGGCGGGTCGGGCCAGAACCGCACCGGGGCGGGTGCAGACGATTTGGTGATCCAGGTTCCGGTCGGTACCCAGTTGCTCGCCGACGACGAGGATCGAACCCTGATCGCCGACATGGCGGTCGAGGGCCAGCGGTTGGTGCTGCTGCGTGGCGGTGACGGCGGGCGCGGCAATGCCAGCTACAAAAGTTCGACCAACCGCGCCCCGCGCCAGCACGGCACCGGCTGGCCGGGCGCCGAGATGTACCTGTGGCTGCGGCTCAAGTTGCTTGCCGACGTCGGGCTGGTCGGCCTGCCCAACGCGGGCAAATCGACTTTCATCAACCAGGTCACCAACGCTGACGCCAAAGTCGGCGCCTATCCATTCACCACCGTTCGCCCCCAGCTTGGCGTGGTGCGGCACAAGTCGCGCGAGTTCGTGCTGGCCGATATCCCCGGCCTGATCGAGGGCGCGGCCGATGGCGCGGGGATCGGCGATCGTTTCCTCGGCCATATCGAGCGGTGCCGGGTGCTGATCCATCTGGTCGACATCTCGGGCGACGATCCGGCCGAAGCGATGCGGATCGTGGCGGGCGAGCTGACCGCCTATGGTGCCGGGCTTGACGAGAAGTCGACGCTCGTGGCGCTCAACAAAGTCGATCTCGCCGATCCCGAGCTGGTCGCGGGGTTTTCCGCTGAATTGCGGGCTGCCGGGGCCGGGCAGGTGTTTGCAATATCCGGCGCGACGGGCGAGGGCGTGTCCGCGCTGCTCGATGCGGTGCTGGAGCATCTGCCACTACGCTCGTCGCTCGAGCGGACGACGGGCGGCGAGGTGGGTGAGGAGTGGTCGCCGGTCTGACGATCTGCCCCACCTTCTCCATCCCGCAATGCAGCACACCGGTTGACTCGTACCGGGCCGCTGCCTAAGGGCGGCGGCGAAGTTGGCCGGGTCGCACCTGGGCCGTGTTTCGCTTTGCAACCCCTCCGGACGAGGACCATTTTTCGCCGTGGCCGACGATCGCAAGGACGCACCTGTTCCACCCCCAGTGGCAGAAGATTTGGCCGCGGTGGCAGTAAATCCGGCGATCGGCTCGCTCGAGGACCGCATTGCCGCGGCGCGTGGCGTCGAGGATCGGCGGATGGCGAAGGAGCACGTGCCGATGAGCAAGGGCACCGACGGCGCGATGGGGATTGCTTCGACCATGGTCGGCTATCCGGTAGGCGGGATCGTTATCGGGTTTGTCCTCGACAAGGTTTTCGGCACGTTGCCGTGGATCACCATCGGGCTGATGTTCCTGGCTTTCATTGGCGCTTGTCTTCAGGTCATGCGCAGCAACAGCAACACCCGCGCTAACTAGGCGCGGCCGTAAAGTTCGAAGGAAGCGACACAAGTGGCCGCAGCCGCCAAGATCGATCCTATGCACCAGTTCATGATCGCGCCAATCGGCAGCGATCAACTGGTGGCGTCACCGTTCCAGTTCACCAACTCGGCGTTGTGGATGATGATCGTGTTGGTCGCGATTATCGCCTTCATGTGGGGCGGGATGAAGCGCCAGCTGGTGCCCGGCCGCTGGCAGGCGGCGGTCGAGCTGCTGACCGGGTTCGTCGACAACATCAGCCGCCAGAACATCGGCAAGGAAGGCCGCGCCTACCTGCCGTGGATCTTCACCGCGTTCGTGTTCATCCTGTTTGCCAACTGGATCGGCGCGATGCCCTTC
>JANMPV010000098.1:0-3864 GCA_031370045.1 Novosphingobium sp.
CCCCGGTCGCCAACTGAATCGCGCGGGTCAGTCCGGTGTCTTTCGGGGCTCGCCACCCACCAGCCGGCCGTGTTCGCACCATGCTGCCAGCGCCGGACTGAATTCGTCGGCGACGCGCTCGTCATATAGGGTAAGGTCTTCTGCCCGATAGACGTCATGCCAGCGGCCGTTGGTGCCCTTGTTGAGGAAGGTCTTGCCGCCGCCCTTCCAGATGTCGCCCGCCCCCGGCATCAGCACTTCAGCGGCTTGTTTCATTGCAGCGAAGCCAGCCGCTTCGACGAGTTCGGGCCAAAGCGGTTCAGCGATGGCGATATCGAGGAAGGCGGCGATGCGACGCATCTCGCCTGCAAGATCGGCCTTGAGGTCGTTGTAATGGACCAGCAGCACAGCGGGTTCATGCCGCGCGGCCCAAAAGCTGTTTTCCATGACAAAGTACGACGCCCCGGGATCGCCCAAGGCGTCTTCGTCGCCCACCAGCCAGTCATGAAAGTGAACCGCGGGGTCGGACGGGACCACCGCAAAGGGTCCGCCGAACTTGGGATCGTCGCGGCTGATTGCGAGAAATTTTTCAACCGCGTCGGGCGTGTAATTCGCTTTGTGATTGTAAAACGACATCGCCGCATCGCGTCCGTCGCGCGCGACATGGATGTATTTGATACCCCGATAATGCGGCAGCGCATCGAACGGCAGGTGCGATTTGAGAAACCGCCGGTGGCTCTGCCCGGCCCCGATCGCGGCAGTGACTTCGGGGGGCATCATGCGAAAATCGGGCCACGGAGATATATCCTGAACGGGGAACGGCTCCGCATTGCCGAACACCAGCATCCCGACGATCCGCTGCATCCACGTGGTCCCGCATTTGGGATACGTGGAAATGACGATGTCATCGCCGCGCAGCGGGAATTCATCCCACCCGGCGCTATCGAACACGCGCGACCGCACCGGACGCGTCGCGGCGCGAATAAGCTCTGGCTGGTTGTGCATAAGCGTGCCCCCCTGATGAAATGTGACCCGGTGAGATCGTATGCCAAACCGTCGCGATCGGCAAATCCACCCGACCGGGTAAAGCGCCTGGCGGCGCCGCCGCGCGCGACGCGGTGAAAAAGGAAGCGCCGCGCAAGGCCGGGATCGGGTATTACGAGGTTGTCGCGGGGCGCACGACGGCGGGGGAATTGCGGCGGTCGGTGGAGAAGCTGATGCCGGGGGGCTAATTAGTATTGTCTCCCCGGAGTTCGGTGCCGCCGTCGCGCCGAGCCTCGCCCGCCGCGTGCATGCGGCTGGCGCAGTTTAAAAACGGAAGGCGCGCTCCTGCGACGTGGTGCCTTTTCGGGTCGGATTGTCGTTCAACACCAGCTCGACCAGCGCCGTATCGTAGAATTCGTGCAGCTCGCTGATCTTGCCCTCGCGGATGGTAAAAACCTGACAATACGTTTGGTCATAGATCTCGCCATTGAGCCCGGGCCCGCCGCCTTGCATGATCCCAACAACACTGCGGTCATCGGCGCACATGATCCGCCATTTTTTCCCGAACTGATATTGACCCGGCTTCAACTTGCCCAGAACCGCGTCGGCGACAAGCGGGCCAAAGCATTCCTGGCGCCCCTCCCAGCGACCGGAAACCGGGGTCGAACCGAGCATGTTGAACGCAACATCATCAGCATGGAGCGCGGCCAGCTCTTCGAAATTTCCGTCATGCAAACATTGATAATAGCGTTCGATCAGGGCAACATTTTCGGCGCGTGCGCCACGCGGTTTTGGTCGAGGAACGTGATCAGTCATGGGATTGCTCGCTGCTAAAAAAATACGGGGACACAAGAATTCCGGAAAAATTTCGAGGACACAACTACTAATTACGCTGGCCTGAGTTCTGGCAGAGTAAGTAACCCGCCTAATCCCTCCGCCTCCAATGCACCACGGACACCACCCACAGTAGCGCGGTGCGATCCCGATCGCTCCCCCCGCGGTGCGGGTGATTTCGGTATTCGTGGCGGCGGAGTCGGGGGCGTTGATCGTGCCGAAGCAATTCCGGGGCCAGAAGCAATTCCGGGGCCACAATACAAAACCCAACCCCCTGCCCCTTAACCCGGATTTCCCACCACCCCCGGCACATCCGCAATCTCCACCCAGTGCTGCTTGCTGGCGGTCCAGAACTGGATTTGCGGCTTGAAGTCCGTGGTGTCGTCGAGCGAGCCGGCCTTGACGAAGATCACCCCGGGCTGCGCGGGGATGCGGCTGAACACGGGCGAGCCGCAGTTCGGGCAGAACTGGCGCAAGACTTCGCCGCCGCTGTCACCATGGTCGGTATAGGTCGTGACCTCGCCGGTGATCCGCACCGCGCTTTCGGGCACGACGATCAGCATCGACCAGCTGCTGCCCGCCTGGCGCAGGCAGTTCTTGCAGTGGCACACCGCCTGCATCAGCGGCTCGCCTTCAAAGCCATAGCGGACCGCGCCGCACAGGCAGCCGCCGGTTTTCGTCTCGTCGGTCATGCGATCCCTCTCGTTCAATCGTGTTCGCGGTCGCCGGCGCCCATGTAGAGTTCGCGTCCGGTTTCCTTGAACAGCTCGCTCATCTTCGCCATTCCTTCCTCGGCCGTCAGCGCGTGTGCTTCGACCACACGGAGTATGGTATTGATCTCGTTCGGGCGAAACCCGACGGACTGGCCAACGCTCATCGCTCAAGTCCCAGCACCAACAACAAGGCTTGGTCTACCCGTATCATGTCGTCGTCGCTCAGCGATCCGATGCGGCTGTCAAGCTTGTCACGCGAAATTGACGAAACCTTGTCGATCATCACTTCCGATCGGTCTTTTAGACCGTTGCGGGCGTCGGGTTCGACCGACGGGCGCGAGCGCAGGGTGGGGCTTCGATGGGTGGTCAGGCCGCAGGTGATGACCGATCCCGTGTCACTGAGCATGTCCGATTGCACAATGACCGCAGGGCGCGGCTTTCCGGTGTAGCCAGCACCGCCGGACTGCGTCCAGATTTCTCCGCGGATCATTCCGGACTGCGAGCCTCGTCCGGTGGTCCGCCCGGTCCCCAGTCATAGTCCGGTTCGTTTGCCATCAAATCGGTCTGCGCTGCCTCGAGCCAGGCCATCACATCGTCCGCCTCATCGCGCCGGTTTATTTCCTCGGCCTCGCGCGCGATCGCTGCCCGCACCTCAGGATCGCGCAAGTCGGGCACCCAGATCTGCTTGAGGCGCAGGCCCTGCGCGCGCTTGGCGGCGCGGAAGCGGGCGGCGCGTTGGGCTCCGGTGAATGTCTCGTGCTTGCCCATTGCCAGCCTTTCGTTGTTGGTCGAGCCTTTCGTTACAGGTAACGTAGGCCGCGCGGCGGCAGAGGGCAAGATTGCTTCATGGGCGGGGAACCTCCCCGCCCATTCGGTCAGGCCCGGCCCTCAATCGTGTTCGCGATCGCCGGCGCCCATGTAGAGTTCGCGTCCGGTTTCCTTGAACAGCTCGCTCATCTTCGCCATTCCTTCCTCGGCGGTCAGTGCAGCTCCTTCGACAAGCTCAGGATGAGCAGGTGTGGAGTTGGACGCAGCGATGAAGCTGTCCACGCCTGCGTTCTGCTTCGCCGCAAAGTCGCGCACTTCCTGCGTGATCTTCATCGAGCAGAACTTGGGCCCGCACATCGAGCAGAAGTGCGCGGTCTTGGCGCCCTCGGCGGGGAGCGTCTGGTCGTGGTATTGCTCCGCCGTATCGGGGTCGAGCGAGAGGTTGAACTGGTCGCGCCAACGGAATTCAAAGCGGCTGCGGCTCAGCGCATCGTCGCGCAGTTTGGCCGCCGGGTGGCCCTTGGCCAGATCGGCGGCGTGGGCGGCCAGCTTGTAAGTCACCACGCCGACTTTCACGTCGTCGCGG
>JANMPV010000118.1:0-1896 GCA_031370045.1 Novosphingobium sp.
TTCCTTGAACCCTTGCCGTTTCAGCAGCGAAGCCAGCCCCAATGGGCAGACCACCGGGGTTTCGCTGGCAAAACGATAGGCGCCCAGCGCGCGGGTATCGAGGTGGTCGTAGTGGTTGTGGCTGATCGCGATCAGGTCGAGCTTGGGCAGCGCCTCGGCTTGCACCGCAGCGTCGAGAAAGCGTTTGGGTCCCAGACCGAACGGCCCTGCGGTGCGGCTCAGATACGGATCGGTGAGCACCAGCTTGCCCGCCATGCGCATGACAAAACAGGCGTGCCCGAGCCAGGCGAGCTGGTTTTCCGCCATCGCGGCGAGATCGGGCGGGGCGGGGGCGACCAGTCCGGGGGGCAGCGGCGGCAGCTTGGCGCGGCGCAGGTCAAGCAGCAGAAACCGCAGGAAATCGCGCAGCGTCGCGGTTTGCGCCGGACTGCCGGGCGGGTTGCGGTAGCCTCCACCCGGGCGGTGGTGTGGGGGAGGAGCACTCATGTCCCGCTCCGAGAGCAATTATCCCACCCCGCTCGCCCAGAGCCCGTCGAAGGGTGCTTCGACAGGCTCAGCACGAGCGGGTTGTAGAAAGCGAGGGCTTCACCCAAACGTGCGCTGCCACCAGCCGCCGCGGCGCGGCTCGCCGTTGGCATCATTGTCGGCCGGTTCAAGCGGGGTTGAGGTTGCCTCGGCTTCAGGCTGGGGTGCGGTGTCGGCCTTGGCTACGGTCTTGCGGGCGCGCGGCTTCTTCACCAGCGGCGCTTCAGCGACCTCGGCGACAGTCTCCACTTCCACCGGCACTTCGGCTTCGATCTCGGCGACCGGCTCGGGCTTGCGCCGCGAACGGCGCGCGGGCTTGGCTGGCTCGGCAGGAGTTTCAACCGCCGCTGGGGCTTCGGCGACAGCTTCAGCCGGAGCCTCAACCGCTTCAGCGTCGGCCTTGCGGGCACGGCTGCGGCGCTTGGGATTTGCCGGGGCTTCGGATTCCGCAGCCACCGCAATGTCCTCGCCACGCGGCTCGGACACCGTCTCAATCGCTTGGCCTTCTACAGCCTCGCCATCAATCGTCGCTCCGCCTTCTTCACCGCCCTCGTCGCCTTCGCTGCGACCGCGACCACCGCGACGGCGACGACTGCGGCGGCGGCGCTTGCGTGGACCGTCGCTGCCATCGTCTTCGCCTTCAGCGGCTTCGGAGCCGGAGGTGTCGGCGTTCGAAGCCTCGCCCTCTTCGCCGTCGTCGTTGGCTACAACATACGGGGCGCGATCCGGACCACGCTCATCGCTGCGTTCGTCACCGCGTTCGCGACCACGCCCGCCACGACGGCGGCGGCGTTTGCCCCCGCGCTCGCCGCGCTCGCTGTCACCGCCACGCTCGGCGTCCTCGTTACGCTCTTCGCGATCGTCCTGCTCCTCGTCCTCGGCGGTCTCGATCTCCTCGTCATCGAGGTCGTCTGCCTCGGGCTCGGCAATCGGCGCAAATGTCGGCACGTGGGTCGGGCGCGGGCCCGACGAGGCGACGCGCATCTTGGCGCCTTCATCCTCACCTTCGGGCAGCACTTCGACGCGCACCCCGTACAGTTCCTCGATCGCGCCGAGATCGGCGCGCTTGGCGTTGAGCAGATAGACCGCGGCTTCCTGGCTGGCGAACAGCGAGATCACCTCGCCCTTGCCCTTGGCTGCTTCGTCCTCGATCATCCGCAGTGCCGAAAGCCCCGCGCTCGAGGCGGTACGGACCAGGCCCGAACCGTCGCAGTGCGGGCATGACCGCGTCGTCGCTTCGAGCACGCCGGTGCGCAGCCGCTGGCGGCTCATCTCCATCAGCCCGAAGCCCGAGATGCGCCCGATCTGGATCCGCGCGCGATCGTTGCGCAGCGCATCCTTCATGCACTTCTCGACCTTGCGGACGTTGGC
>JANMPV010000028.1:0-2231 GCA_031370045.1 Novosphingobium sp.
GCAATGTGGGAACGATCGGACATATTGATCACGGCAAGACGACGCTGACGGCGGCGATAACGAAGACGCTGGCCAAGCACAATCCCAAGGTGAAGTTCCGCAGCTTCGATTCGATCGATAATGCGCCGGAAGAAAAAGCCCGCGGCATCACGATCGCGGTCGCCCACGTCGAGTACGAGACTGCCAACCGGCACTATGCGCACGTCGATTGCCCCGGTCACGCCGACTACATCAAGAACATGATTACCGGCGCGGCGCAAATGGACGGTGCGATCCTGGTGGTGAGCTCGGCCGATGGCCCGATGCCGCAGACCCGCGAGCACATCCTGCTCGCCCGTCAGGTCGGCGTGCCTTCGCTGGTCGTCTACATGAACAAGGTCGATCAGGTCGACGACGACGAAATCCTCGAGCTGGTCGAGCTGGAAATCCGCGAACTGCTCAGCTTCTACAACTTCGACGGCGACAACATTCCGATTGTCAAGGGTTCGGCGCTGGCCGCGCTCGAAGGCCGCGACGACGAGATCGGCAAGAACTCGATCTACGAGTTGATGAAGGCCGTCGACGAGCATATCCCGCAGCCGCCGCGCCCCACCGACAAGCCGTTCCTGATGCCGGTCGAGGACGTGTTCTCGATCTCGGGCCGCGGCACTGTGGTGACCGGTCGCGTCGAGAGCGGCATCGTCAAGGTCGGCGAGGAAGTCGAGATCGTCGGCCTCAAGGACACCCGCAAGACCGTCGTCACCGGCGTCGAAATGTTTCGCAAGCTGCTCGATCAGGGCATGGCCGGCGACAACATCGGTGCGCTGGTGCGCGGTGTTGGCCGCGAAGAGGTCGAGCGCGGGCAGGTGCTGTGCAAGCCCGGCTCGGTCAATCCGCACACCGAATTCAGTGCCGAAGTCTACGTCCTGTCGAAGGACGAGGGCGGTCGTCACACGCCGTTCTTCGCCAATTACCGGCCGCAGTTCTACTTCCGCACCACCGACGTCACCGGCGAGGTCATTCTCCCCGAGGGCACCGAAATGGTGATGCCGGGCGATAACGTCACGATCGGCGTCAAGCTGATCGCGCCGATCGCGATGGACCCGGGACTGCGCTTCGCGATCCGCGAAGGTGGCCGGACCGTCGGTTCGGGGGTTGTCAGCTCGATCACGAAGTAGTAGTGGCGCCGCTCCGCCGGGGGATAACCAGATTCGTTCTGGCCCCCGGCGGTCGTTTTTTGCGCGTAATAGTTTTGCTCTTTCTCATCGGTAGTTGGACATGGAAGCCCAGAATATCCGCATTCGCCTCAAGGCGTTTGACCACCGCGTGCTCGACCAGGCGACTGGTGAAATCGCGGACACCGCGCGCCGCACCGGCGCGCTGATCCGGGGCCCCATCCCACTGCCGACGAGGACCGAGAAATTCACCGTGAACCGCGGACCGCACATCGACAAAAAGTCGCGTGAGCAGTTCGAGGTCCGCACCTACAAGCGGTTGCTCGATATCGTGCAGCCCAACGCCCAGACCGTGGACGCGCTGATGAAGCTCGATCTGGCCGCGGGCGTGAACGTCGAAATCAAGCTGGCCTAAACCGGCCAACTTACCTCCCGGCTTCGGTCGGGACTTCGCGGTGCAAGCCGCGCGGACACAGGGATACCTCCGGCAAACTGCCGGGCAAGCGTCCCCCGTCTTGCTTCTTCCTTGGGAGAAGCACTCAGCCCGGACGGGGCTCGTTCTTAAACGGGTTGAACACGCCTCGCGGGATGGTCCTGCAAGGCCTCTGTAGGAGATTGATCATGCGCACTGGCGTGATCGCCAAGAAGGTGGGGATGACCCGCCTGTTCCAGGAAGACGGACGGCACGTGCCGGTTACCGTCCTTTCGCTGGAAGATTGCCAGGTGGTTTCGCACCGCACCGCAACGCGTGACGGATACGTCGCGGTCCAGCTCGGTGCGGGTTCCGCCAAGCAGAAGAACGTCGCCAAGCCCCAGCGTGAGCATTTCGCCAAAGCCGAAGTCGAACTCAAGGCGCGCGTCGCCGAGTTCCGGCTCGACGATGAAGCGGCGCTGCTCCCCGTCGGCGCGACGATCACTGCGGACCATTTCATCGCCGGCCAGTATGTCGATGTCAGCGGCCACACCCAGGGCAAGGGCTTCCAGGGCGGCATGAAGCGCTGGGGTTTCGGCGGCATGCGCGCCACCCACGGCGTTTCGATCAGCCACCGTGCGCTCGGCTCGACCGGGCAGCGCCAG
>JANMPV010000125.1:0-5468 GCA_031370045.1 Novosphingobium sp.
CGCGCTCGAGGCGGATGCCCGCGCCGTTGTATTCGGGGACGCGGATGTTGGCGAAGATCAGGCCTTCGACCCGTGCGCTGCGCCCGCGCAAGACCAGCGCCGCCTTGCCCTCGCACACCCCGCCGTCGAGCGCGGCCTGCCCCGGCACTTCTGCGACATAAGCAACCGAACCGCGGGTCTGCACCGCGCAATCGCGCCACCGGCCCGACGCGATGCGGATCGTCCCGCTGGCATCGCCAATCGCATCGACCGCCTGCTGGAGCGAGCCGAACGACCGCCCGGTTTCGGCAATGGTGTAGGGACTTTGCGGACTGCTTTGGGCGAACAGCGCGCCCAGCGGAATGATCGCCAGTGCCAACCCGCTCAGCAGCAGCAGCGCAAGCCGATCGTTGCGGGCCACTCCGCTGGAGGGATGCGACAGCAAGGACATCGGTGGCCTCCTCGGGAAAACCACCGTCAGCTTTAAATAGGATTGGTTAACTGAGCGTTAGGGTGCTGGTTTAAAGCCGTCATTCGCCGGGCGTCCGCGCTTGGGCCCCGGGGTGACCTCGACCCGCACCCCGCGTCGCGCCAGTGCCTCGCGCAGCAGGCATTCGACCTGGGCGTTTATCGAGCGCAAATCGGCCTGCGCGCTGCGCTCGATCGCGGCATGAAGCGCCGGATCGAGCCGCAACGGAAACGGTTTTCTGGCAGACACGGGCCCCGCCAATTTACTGGTAAAGCGAGCCTGCGTTGACCACCGGCTGGGTGTCACGCTCGCCGCACAGCACGACCATCAGGTTGGAGACCATCGCCGCGCGGCGCTCGTCGTCGAGTTCGACCACGTTCTTCTCGCTGAGCATGGAAAGCGCCATCTCAACCATTCCGACCGCGCCTTCGACCAGCGTCTTGCGCGCCGCGACCACCGCCTCGGCCTGTTGGCGGCGCAGCATCGCCCCGGCAATCTCCTGGGCATAAGCCAGGTGGGTGAAGCCGCACTCGTCGACCGTGATCCCGGCGAGCTGGAGCCGCGCGATCAGTTCGGTGCGCAGTTCGGCGCCGACCTGATCGTGGTTGCCGCGCAGGGTGACCTCGGCGTGAGCGAAATCGTCGTAGGGATAGCGCGAACCGATGGTCCGCACCGCGGCCTCGATCTGGACCATCACGAACGCCTTGTAGTCATCGACGTCGTACAACGCCTGTGCGGTATCGATAACCCGCCACACCACCTGCGCGGCCATCTCGATCGGGTTGCCGCGCAGATCGTTGACCTTGATCCGGTCGGAAATCAGGTTGTTGGCGCGCGCCGAGATCTTGGTTTTGCCCATCCACGGCCAGACCCAGCGCAGCCCGGCATTGCGATCGGTGCCGCGATAACTGCCGAACAGCGTGATCGCCGCAGCGGTGTTGGGCTGGAGCATATAGAAGCCCGACGAGATCAGGATCAGCGCCAGCGCGCTGAGACCGGTCGTCACGACGAAGCCCAGAACCTCGCTGTCCGCCGGTGCGCT
Source organism: Novosphingobium sp. (assembly GCA_031370045.1). GTDB lineage: Bacteria > Pseudomonadota > Alphaproteobacteria > Sphingomonadales > Sphingomonadaceae > Novosphingobium. The sequence goes on from JANMPV010000125.1 coordinate 1,491, forward strand.
CCCGGCGAAGTTGATAACACGCCACACGGTAAGCGCGAGCAACACCAGGAACAGCACAAGCATCAGATAGCCGCTGGTGCTCCACGCCGCTCGTTCGCGGCTGGCGGTCATGGCGGCGTGTGGATCGGACATCTCTTGAACTCCCGTAAAGATGATATCATATTAATATCAACTTCGGGAGCGCCGTCAAGCCGCTTTGATCACCGCCAGAAAGGCATCGCCAAACGCATCGAGCTTGCGCTGGCCGATCCCGCCGATCGCGCCGAGTTCCGCGCGCGAGGATGGTCGCGCGGCAGCCATCTCGCGCAAGGTGGCGTCATGGAAGATCACGTAGGGCGGGACTTGCGCTTCAGCAGCCAGCTCGCGGCGCAACACGCGCAGCGCTTCGAACAGCGGATCGCCGACCGGGTTGACCCCGCTTCCCTCGCGTGCGCCTCCACGGGTGCGCCGCTGGCGCCGTTCGGGCCGCGCCGCAATCGCCACCAGCACCGGCAGTTCGCCCTTGAGGATCGCCCGCGCATCGCCGCCCAGCGCCAGCCCGCCGTGCTCGGTCGAAACCAAGCTCCCTCGTGCCTGGAGCGCGCGCGCGAGCGCCTTGAGCAGCGGCGCTTCGTCCGCCGTGGCGATCCCGAACACGCTCAGCCGATCGTGCCCGCGCGCGATCACCCGCTCGTCGGCGACCCCGGTCAACACCTTTTCCAGGTAGCCCAGCCCGAAGCTTTGCCCGGTGCGATACGCAGCCGAGAGCAGCTTGCGCGCGGTTTCGGTGGCATCGACCACGCCTGGTGCGTCGAGGCAGTTGTCGCAGTTGCCGCACGATTGCGGCGGGTCTTCGCCGAAGTGGCGCAGTAATATGGCCCGGCGGCAGCCTGCGGTTTCAACCAAGGTCGCCAGTGCTTCCAGCCGGACGCGCTCGCTCGCGCGGCGGCGTTCCTCGACCTCGGCTAGACGCTGGCGGGCGCGGGCGAAATCGTCCGCACCCCACAACATCAGCGCCACCGCGGGATCGCCATCGCGCCCGGCGCGGCCGGTTTCCTGGTAGTACGCCTCGATCGACTTGGGGATGCCTGCGTGCGCAACGAACCGCACATCGGGCTTGTCGATCCCCATCCCGAAAGCGACCGTGGCGACCATCACCATGTCTTCCGAGGCGACGAATGCAGCCTGGTTCGCAGCGCGGACCTGCGGATCGAGCCCGGCGTGATAGGGCAGCACTCGGCGACCTGCTTTGCCCCCGGCCTTGCTGAGCGTTTCGGCCAGCTTCTCGACCTGGTTGCGGGTCTGGGCATAGACGATACCCGGCCCCGGCTGCTCGGCCATAAGCTGCGCGAGCTGGCGCTGGGCCTGATCGCGCGGGCGGATCGCATAGCGGATGTTCGGCCGGTCGAACCCGGCGACGATCAGGCCCTCGTCGGGGATCCCCAACTGGGCGAGGATATCGGCGCGGGTGTGCTCGTCGGCGGTGGCGGTCAACGCGAGCCGCGGGATGTCACCGAACTGATCGAGCAGTGGGCGCAGCAGGCGATAATCGGGGCGGAAATCGTGGCCCCATTCGGAGACGCAATGCGCCTCGTCGATCGCGAACAGGCACAACGGCGCGGCGCCCAGCAGCTCGCGAAAATGCGGCTGGCTGGCACGTTCGGGGGCGACGTAGAGCAGATCGAGTTCGCCGCCACGAAACCGCTCGATCGCCGCCGCGCGATAGTCTTCGCTGTCCGCCGACGTCAGCGTGGCGGCACGGATGCCGTTGGTAGTCGCCGCGCGCAACTGGTCATGCATCAGCGCGATCAGCGGCGATACCACCACGCACGTGCCCGGCAACATCACCGCGGGCAATTGATAGGTCAGCGACTTGCCCGCCCCGGTCGGCATCACTGCCAGCGTCGATAGGCCTGCCATCACCCGGTCGAGCACCGCCTCCTGCGAACCGCGCAGCGCGCTAAAGCCGAAGGTGGTGTGGAGTTGGTCGAGAAGAGCCGCGTTCGTCACTTCCGACCGCCTAGCCGCAGGTGCCCCAACGCGGAAGGGTCAGCGACCCGCTCTCTCCACAACCGCTTCCTCGCGTAAGGTGAAACCGCTCAACCCGTTCGGCTCGTCATCGGGCACTGCGCTGCTGAAGAACGCCACACCGCGGCCACTCACCGGATCGAGCCACAATCCCGAGCGCAATCCATAAGCCTCGCCCGAGTGCCCGATCCGCATGACCCCGTCACCGAACAGATCGTCGCGGCAGCCCGCGCCATGGGTGCCTATGCGGTGGAGGCCCAGGCCATAGGCGCAGAACACCCCGCCAGGTTTGCCGCCTTCGTCGAGGCCAGCGGACCCGGCCCACTGGTTGCTGGACATAGCGGAGAAGCTGCGAGCGCTGAGAAAACCCTTGCCCCGGTGGCCCAGCATCTGCCCGACGCGCGCCAGATCACGCATTGAGATCCGCACGCCCCCTTGCGGCGAGAACAGCGAGCCGTTTGTGCCCGGGCGATAGCCGGAAAGGTCGCAAGTGCCGTCGACAGCGGGCACGACGATGCATGGCGGCGCGACGCCGTGCAGGTCGTCGCGCGCGACTTCGCCGGTGCTACGATAAAGGACCACCGCGCGCCCGATCGCACGCGGGGAGCAGCCCGACCAGTTGAAGCACGCTTCGAGCCCGAGCGGGCGGAACACGCGCGCCTGCATTACCCGGTCGAACCGAACGCCCGTCGCCGCTTCGATCACGCTCGCGATCACAGGGAAGTTCATGTTGGCGTAGTGGAACCAGCCGCTACCCGGGGCGTGCGCGGTGTCCCACAGATGCGGCGCAACCAGCCTGCCTTGAAGCGTTTCGCCCAACGGGAGCACGTATTCGTCGTCGCCATCGAGCAGGCTCGCCTGATGCGACAGTAGCAGCCGCAGCGTGATCGTGGTTTCGGGAAACGCAGGATTGCGGAGGCGCCAGCCGAGATAACCCGTTACGTCGCGATCGAGATCGAGCACCCCGGCATCGACAAGTCGCATCACCCCCAACGCGGTGATCAGCTTGGAAATGCTCGCGATCCGCACCGGATCGTCCGCAGTGACGGAGCGGGCGGTTCCCCGATCTGCCAGACCCTCGGCCAATACCGGGCGAATTTGCGTCCGGTCGAATGCAACAGCCACCGTCGCGCCCGGGGTCTGGGCGAGGGCCGGGGCGGCGATTTGGGCAAAAACAAGCGCAAGAAGAAACTTCATCGCGTCGCACTATCCAACGGATTCAAGACTTAGTCCAGATTGGGCCGCAGCCATCGCTCCGCGTCGGGCAGCGGCATTGCGCGCCGCGCCGCGTAGTCCTCGAGCTGGTCGCGGCCGATCCGGGCGACGCCGAAGTACGAGGCTTCGGGGTGCGCGAAATAGAACCCGCTGACCGCCGCGGTGGGGAGCATCGCCTGGCTTTCGGTCAGGGTGATCCCGGTGTTTTCGGTGGCGTTCAGCAGCTCGAACAGGATCGGCTTGAGGCTGTGATCGGGGCACGCGGGATAGCCGGGCGCGGGGCGGATGCCGCGGTACTGCTCGCGGATCAGCGCCGCGTTGGTCAGCTGCTCGCCTGGCGCATAGCCCCACAGCGTGGTCCGGACGTGCTGGTGGAGGCGCTCGGCCATCGCTTCGGCGAAACGGTCGGCGAGCGCTTTTAGCAGGATGTCGTTGTAGTCATCATGCGCCGCGCGAAAACGTTCGAGGTGCGGCTCGATACCGTGGATGCCCACCGCGAACCCGCCGATCCAGTCGCCATCGGGGTCGATGAAGTCGGCGAGGCAGTAATTGGCACGATCCCGACTTTTGCGGATCTGCTGGCGCAGGAACGGCAGGCGCACGTTGCGTTCTTCGGCGCGCAAGTGGATCACGACATCGTCGTCCTCGCGCGCGCACGGCCAGAACCCGGCGACGGCGCGCGCGGTGAGCCACTTCTCCGCAACGATCGTGTCGAGCATCGCCTTGGCATCGGCAAACAGCCCGCGCGCGCTTTCG
>JANMPV010000133.1:0-1546 GCA_031370045.1 Novosphingobium sp.
GGCCCTATTCGGGCGGTGTCCACTGATCGACCACCACCGCCGTGCCATCGCTGTTGTCGGTCCGCAGGTGCTTGATCGCCTGGTATTCGGGTGAATTGTACCACGCCATCGCCGCCTCCTTCGATGCGAACTTGAGGATGACGGTGACCGCGTTCGGTTCGCCTTCGATGACCTGCGAGGCGTTGTCGGCGGCGATCACCTCGCAGCCATGTGCTTGCAGCGTCGGCATCACGGCGGGAACGTATGATTCGTATCCCGCAGGATCGGTGATGCGGTAAGATGCCAAAAAATACGCCGTCATGCGAATTCTCCTGCCAATGAATTGATCCGCACCCCGTGATCCGCCGCGATCATCTCCGCTGCCTTTTCGCCGATCATGATCACCACGGCATTGATGTTGCCGCTGGTGATTTCGGGCATGACGCTGGCATCCGCCACGCGCAGATTCTTCACGCCGTAAACCCTGAGGCGCGGATCGACGACGCTGCCGATCCGGCAGGTGCACGAGACGTGATAGGTGGTGTGCGAAAAATGCAGCGCGGTGTTTTCGAGCAGCGCATCGCTCGGCGGTTGCCCTGCGACATGGCCATGTTTGCGCGCGAGGTCTGGCGGGGCGATCCACGCACCCGGCTTGTCCGTCCCCGGCCAGCGCGCGACGATCTCGAGCGAGCGCCGCATTGCCGCAACCATCACCTTCAAATCCACCGGGTCGGCATAATAGTTCATGCGGATAGCGGGTGGCATCGCCGGATCGGGGCTCTCGATCACGATTTCGCCCTCGCTGCGCGGCAGTTCGAGCTGGACGATCATATAGACATTTTCCGCTGCCGGGCCGAGCGCGGTGTCGGAGTCGGTGGCGTACATCGCCGTGTCCATGTTGAGCTGATTGCCGATCAGGCCAACATCGACACCACCCGCCATGAAACTGATCTGCGCGTCATGGCTATAACCGGCACCCAGACCCGTCGAAAAGAACGCGCTGGCATCGTTCCACGATGAAGCGGCCAGGCTGCTTCCGGTCGCCTGCCATTCATCGAGGCGCCGCTCTGCCTCTGCTTTAAGTTCGGCGAGTTCGCCGCTGAGGTGTGCGTCCTCCGCCGCGTCGACCGGCAATGGCCCGTCGGGTCCGCGCAGCACGTCTGGCCCCATCGACAGCCCGATCTCGTTCAGCGGCACGCCGATTCCGGGGGCATGGAAGGTCATCGGCACAAACGGATGATCTTTCAGGTGCTTGCCAACGCCGGGAAGCTCATGCCTGCACGGCACTTCGACGGCCTCAAGCTCGCGACGCGAACCGATGCCCGAAAGCATCAGGATATGCGGCGATCCGATCGCGCCTGCGCTGAGGATTACCTCGCGCGTGGCGTGAACGGTGTGCCTTGCTCCGGCCGTATCACGATATTCGATCCCGGTTGCGGTCAGCGCAGCGCCTTCGCCCTCCAGCACCACGCGCGTCACCAGCGCACCGGTGATGATCGTCAGGTTTGTCCGCGCCTCGGCTTCGCCCTCCAGATAGGCATGATAGGTGCTCGATCGCTTGCCCTTG
>JANMPV010000137.1:0-6330 GCA_031370045.1 Novosphingobium sp.
CGCCTGATCGCGCTCCCATTCGGCGAGCCATTGCGCCTTGAGCTTGCGCAGGGTCTCCTTGTCGCTGGCGCTCATCGCCTTGGCGCGGCCCCCGGTGAAGCGATCGGGCGCGCGGTTCCTCAGCATGAACATGACCAGCCGATCGTTGTAGACCGTGCGCGCGCCGACCAGCTTGCCGTACGAATAGACCGGGACTTCGACGCCGTTGAGCGCGCGGTCCATCGCAACATCTTCTATGCGGCGCATCCCGATATCGAGCGCGGCGTCCCATGCGACACGGAACGCTGCGGCCTCGGGGTGGCGGCGCAGCAGATAGGCGCCGTGATCGGCGCGGTTGACCCGGCGGCAGGCGGCGCGGACGCTGCCCGTCTCGGCCAGCGCCTCGATAAAGGCTTGCTGGACTTGCGGCTTCCACCCGTTGGTGCGGTCCTTCTCGCGGGGGCCGGGGGCGAACGGGGGGTGGTTGGTGGGGTGGGTTTGGGGGGGCTTGGGGGTGGGCGTGGCGGTGCGGGTCGGGGAACCGGCCGTCGTGGTGCGTGGGGCGGGTGTAGGAAAATAAAAAACGCGCGCGCGGAGCGGTGGGGGCGGGGGTCGTGGGCGCTTATTCGCCATAGATGACGAATGGCCCCCAGTAGCGCGGCGCCGCGAATGGCTGTTCGGTTGGACTGATCCCCGCTGAGGGTTGCAGCGAACCGTCCAGCATCGCGAATTGCTCGGCGGTCAGCGCGCCGTCGCTCCGCCGCGATTGCGCGTAGGCCCGCAGCTCGGTGGCGGTGGCGTTCTTGAGCCAGAGCTGGGCGTGGCGCAGCGCGTCGACCGGCTTTTGGCGCTGCCCGAGGTGCAATTCGTAAAACCGGCTCATCAGCAATGTCGTCGACAGATCATCGACCGGCCACAACGAGGCGACCACCGCGGCGGCGCCCGCCATGATCAGGCCCGACGGCAGCCCCGAGAACTCCTCGGGATTGCGTCCGACTTCGGCGATGCCCGTACTGCAGGCGGACAGCACGACCAGACGCGGGGAACCCAGCTTGTCCTTCGCCTCGAGCAGGTCGCCCAGCGTCAGCATGGCTAAGTCGCGGCCGATGACGACTCCCGAGGCGCGGACATCATCCCAATCGAACCAGCCGTGGGTCGCCAGATGCCAGTACGAACTCGCGCCCGCGCCTTTCAGGAACGCCTCCTTGCCGACATTCTGCCACGCCTGTCTCGGCTTGTCGTGAAACGCGGCTTGCACGAGACCTCCCTCGACCATGGCGAACTCGAGCCCGGCGTCGTCGGGCGGCAGGAGCAGCGCCAGGCTGGCCGGGTTGCGCCGCGCGGCGCGGTCGCGCGAGAGTTTCAGCGCAGCCAGGCTGGGGGCCAGGCGCACCGCATAATCGTCGATCAGCGCATGTCCGCTGGCCGGATCGATCGCGAGCGCCAACGGCAGGATCGCGGTCGATCCATTGGGGAGAATCGTGACGGTGCTGCCGAGGGGCACCCCTGCGGCCAGGATCGCCCGCCGCAAAGCCCGGCCAAGCGTCCGCCCCAGGTCGCCCTGCAACGCTTCGAGAGCCTCATCCGCGGGCGGCGCGAGCGGCTGAGTGCGGCGGGTCTCGCTGACGCGCTGGACAAGATCGTCGAGCGTGCTGCTGGTGAGGTCGGGTGCCTCGATCGCGATAACCTCGCCGTTCGGCCGGGCGGCGAGGACGATCGTGCCGAACTCGGTAACGATCGGTGCCAGCAGGACGCCCGTATCGACTGCCGAGCGCACGCGGGGCTGGGCCAGCGCGGTGTGCGTGCCCTTGTCGTACAGCGTCAGGATGCGCGTGCGGGTCGCGTCGAGCGTCCCCAATCGGGCGACGTCGGTGACTGCGCCGGTGGCTTCGGCTTTGGCCAGCTTGTCGAGCTCAGCCTCGCCCTGCTGCAAGTCGCCGCGCAAGCGTCGCAGTTCGGACGCCTCGGCGGGCGGCAGATCAAGCTGTTCGGACAGGTACGATGCGAACAGCAGCCGCGCCTTGCCCGACGAAAGGATGTCGAGCGCCTCGTCCGGATGACCGGTTTTGGCCGCCGCGAACCCGGCCAGCACGTAGATGTCGCCCGCGTCGTCGAGCACGTCGCGCAGCTGGGCTTCATCGAGCCCCAGCCCGATCAGGCGTTCCGCCGCCCGTGACGCGATTTTCAGCGCATCGCGCGCTTCGTCATGATGGCCCAGCGCGATCAGCGTGTTGCCGAGTGCTCGCCCATAGGAGATTGCGGTTCGATCATCGACCCCATCGCCCAGTAGCGCTGCCCGAAAATAACGAACCGCCTGCTCGAGGTTTCCGCTGCGATCCCCGGTCAGGCGACGCCGCATGAGCTGGCCGAGCTGGAAATTGGCGCCGGTCTGCAATCCGCCCCACGCGTTGGGCGAGGCTCGAATGCGCTCGAATAGTGCGATCGCCGCTTCCTGGTTGGCGGCAAGTCCGCCGCGCTCGCGCAGCCCGAGAATGCCGCCAAGGTTGTTCTGCAGGATCAGCCAGCCATCGGGTTCCCGGGCGCTGGTCAGGACCGTGCCCGCTGCCTCGTAGGCGGCGATCGCCGCCTCGATGTTGGCCTGAACGTCGCCGAAGGGATTATCTGCCAGGTGCGCGCCCAGATTGGACTGGGTCATTGCCCAGGCGGCCGGGTTGTTTTCGCGCGATTGCACCGAAAGCGCGGCCCGATCGGCAGCAATCGCCTGACTTATATTGGCGGAGCGCAAGCCCCGCACGCGGCGGAACAGCGCGCCCGCCAGCGTCAGTTGCGCGACGCCCCAGCTGGCGCGGGTCTCGGCCCGGTCGAGATTGCCCACCGCGTCCTGACAGGCTGCGGTCGCGCGCTCGAGGTTGTCGGCGCGATCCCCCACCACACGGAAGAGATAGGCCAGGCATTCCTGCCGCTTGGCAGCACCCCACGTCACGCCTTGCGGATCGAGCTGCCGCGCGGCCGCCTGAAAAGCTGCGATGGCCTGCTCGCCATTGTACGCAGGGACGCCGATCGCCCGCCCCAGAAACAGGTCGCCCAATTCAAAATTCAATCGACCCGCTGCGGTGCCGTCTGCAGACTGCAAGGCCTTGCGCAGCACGACGATCCGGACGTCGGCGACGAACGTTTCGTGCACCGGCAAACGCGCATATCCGGCGCGCAGGCGGCCGGTACTTGAACGGAAGATGTCGATCTCGCGGTCGTCCGCGAGGCGGGTCAGGGGGATTGGGCCAACCCGCGGGATCTCACCCGCAGCTGAATCGCCGGTCGCGGGAAGGCTCGTCCACAGCGCCTGCTGCTTCCCGCCTTCGCAATGGGTAAGGTCATAGAACGGGGCAACGCCCTGCTTCAGGCCATCGCCGATCGCACGGCCCTGGCGATTGAGCCCGTCGAGGCCCGCGGCGGGATCGCCGATCAGCGCCTGTTCGGTCCAATACCGCGCCATCGCCAGTGTCGCGTTGACGACGACAGGATCGGCGGGTTTGGGATCGTCGGGTGGCGGGATCGCGCTCAGCGCGGCACCCGCGCAAAAGGCGGCCAGTTCGGGCTTGTCCTTAAAGGCCGCTGCGCTCGCCGCGTGGGGTATCGCCAACATCGCCACAGCCGCGACGCCACTTGCAAGCCAGGCCAGGCCGCGCCTCATATGCCAACCGCCATGCCGACGGAGCCGCACTAGGGCTTGCGATGAAACGCGATCGAGGACTCTTCGACCGCGCCATAATAACCAACGCCGTCGAGTTGAAACGGGCTTCCGCCCGCCTGGCGCATCTCCTGATCGGGCAGGATCGCGAAAGTCTCGCCATCGTTGAGGCCGAGGTTCCGACCGTTGGCGATCCACGCCGAAACATTGATCAAAACGAGCTGGCGGGTGCCGTCCGGATCGACCTGCGGCGCAATCGCGACGATTTTTGGCTGACCGTGCGGCTGCAGGATCAGCAGGCGTCGCAGGGCATTGGCAAGCCGCCGGCCGGTCAGTTCGCTCACCGATGTCGTGAGCGACCCGGCGGTCTGATCGGGGGCATCGGCCTGAAGGCGAACGAGCAGGCGCGACCGTTCGTCGGCCATGCTGCTCCGCAACGCTTCGGCGGTCGCTGGATCGACGCTCTCTTCGGACGCCAGCGCAAAATGCACTTCGTCGCTTTGCGCGTGCGCGACAACCGCGCCCAGCGCCATCGCGACTGCGGCCGCAACGGCAACACGAGGAAAAAATGCCATGTCTCACTCCCGCGCGTAATGGGGCGACCCAGCGACAGTGTCGCGATCATGACATTTGCAACCGGCGTAAGCAATTCCAAAGCGGATTCCGGGTCTGGCTGTTATCGCCCATTCACTTGGCCGCGGCGCGGGTTGGCGCGGGGTCAAGCACCATCAGTCCCATAATCCAGGGGTGAAATTCTGACATTTTGGTGCCCGCACGCCGTTCGACGGTTTTCGACTCACAAGCAGACGCTCAACTCTGCACCGGCCAAACAGGGTGCAGGTCGTCGATTATGAAACTATGCGCGGCGCCGTGTCGATGCGCTTCGCGAATGTGCGGGTGATCGTCTGGCAAATCGTCATGCGAGTGCACGACGACATCGGGGTCACATGCGGGCCAAAGCCATAAAGCAGTAACAGTGCCAATGCCCGCAATGACGGCGAGCGAGACCAATGCTGCGGTCTGTCCGATGTGTGCGCCAACTAGACCAGCGATTGGGTAACTGATTAGCCAGCACCCGTGGCTCAGCGCAAACTGCGCGGCGAAAACCGCAGGACGGTCCTCGGCATTGGCAGAGCGGCGCAGCAGACGCCCCGAAGGCGTTACGCTCATCGAGTAGGCGATGCCAAGCACGAACCAACCACCCAGCACGACCGGCCATGTCGCAGCGCCAATCCCGAACAGCGCCGCCATCGCGACAAGCCCAGCGGTCAATACCGCTGCCGCCGCGCTCATCATCGTGCGATCGCTTATCTTGTCGAGCAATCGCGGCAGCACGAGCGCTGCCAGCATCGACCCACCGCCATATGTCGCCAGCGTCAGAGCAACTTCGCGCTGGCCAAGCCCGAGCATTCCACGCACGATCACCACCGTATTGACGATGACCATCGAACTTGCTGCAGCAGACGCAAGGCTGAGCGCAAGCAGACCTCGTAAGCGGGGCGTCTTCAGATAAATCCGCATCCCGCGTGTTGTCCGGCTGTATACACCACCCTCGCGGGGCTTCGCTGGCGACCGAGGTAGCACGACCGAGACGACGAGCAGTGCCGAGGCCACGAACCCAACTGCGGTGCCTGCGAACAGCCAGTGGAAACTAATAACGGTAAGGAGTCCCGCAGCGAGGATCGGGCTGGTGAGGCTTTCCATGTCATAGGCCAAACGCGATAGCGACAGGGCGCGGGTATAGTCGCCCTCGTCCGGGAGAACGTCGGGGATCGTTGCCTGAAATGTTGGGGTGAACGCCGCCGACGCCGATTGAAGGACGAAGATTAGAACATAGACTTGCCAGACCTGATCGACGAAGGGCAGACAAATCGCGACGGATGCGCGGACCAGGTCCATCGCCACTAGAAATGCACGGCGCGGCAACCGGTCGGCGAAGGCGCCGACGACGGGCGCGACGCCGATATAGGCAACCATCTTGATCGCCAGAGCCGTCCCCAGAACTGCGCCCGCATTGCCCCCTGCAATGTCATACGCGAGCAATCCTAGCGCGACGGTGGCAAGGCCCGTTCCAACCAGTGCAATGACCTGCGCAGCAAGAAGGTGGCGATAGGTGGGGTTGGCAAAGACAGTCAGCACACTGAAGCTTTAGAACGGATCGCTCGACCTTGAAAGCGGGCAAGGTGCAAATTTAGGATGTCCGCTGACCACCCCTTGCCGACATTCAGCCGCCGCCTATTCGATTACCAAACGTCAGAACTCGACCCCTAGAACCATGTCCGGACACCAAACAAAACGCTCACCGCGCTCACGCGTTCGCCGTCCGCGCGCGCAAACCGCGCGGTGCGGCCGACTTTGGCGTCATAGGAAATGCCGACATAAGGCGCGAACTCGCGCTCGATTTCGTAGCGCAGGCGCAGGCCCAGTTCGGCATCGCTGAGGCCGGCTCCGATGCCGTTGTTGCGGACGTCCTGCGCCGCAAAGTTCAGCTCGACGCGCGGTTGCAGGATCAGGCGTTGGGTGAGGCGCTGGTCGTAGTAGCCTTCGGCTCGCGCCAGCACATCGCCCTTGTCGGACAGGAAGAGTGCGCCCGCGACTTCGAACCAATAGGGCGCGAGCCCTTCGATGCCGACAGTTGCATAAGTGCGTGCGGGCTGGGGGCGGATGTTTTGCCGCACGCCTGCCTGAAGGTTGAAATAGGG
>JANMPV010000150.1:0-3132 GCA_031370045.1 Novosphingobium sp.
CCCCCTGCCGCAAGCTGATCGAGCATCGGCATTTCCAGCACGCACGGCCCGCACCACGTTGCCCACAAGTTGATCAGCACCGGCTTGCCCTTGAGGTCGGCGCTGGTCAGCTTCTTGCCCGCCGGGTCGCTGAGCGCGAAATTGGGCATTTGCGCACCCCTGTTCTCGATGCTGAGATTGCCGTTGAAGGTTTTTTGCTCGCCTCCAACTCCAGTTTCCGCCGCCGGTTGCGCGGGTTCGGCGGTTTGCCTATCGCAGCCCCCCGCGAACAGCGCGGCGGCGAGGGTTAGTACGGTGAGCGAGCGCGATACGGGCAAGGAAAGCTCCAACAGCATGTGGGGCGGCAGGTTCGCTGCCGGGCCTAGCGCGATCATGCGCGAAATCAACGCCTCGATCCCGTTCGACAAGGCGCTGTGGCCGCAGGACATCGCCGCCAGCCAGGCTCACGTCGCGATGCTGGGACGGCAAGGGATCGTTTCGGGCGAGGACGCTGCGGCGATCTCCGCCGGTCTGGCCGATATCGCCGCGCGTTACGAGGCCGAAGGCGTGCCCGAGGACTGGGACCTCGAAGACATCCACATGACCACCGAAAGCCTGCTCGCCGAGGCGATCGGGCCGGTCGCTGGCCGCTTGCACACCGCGCGCAGCCGCAACGATCAGGTCGCGACCGATTTCAAGCTGTGGGTGCGCGATGCACTCGACCACGCCGACGCCGGGCTGGCCGGGTTCCAGCGCGCGCTGGTCGAGCGGGCCGGAGAGCACGCCGCGAGCATTATGCCCGGCTTCACCCACCTCCAGGCCGCGCAGCCGGTCACGTTGGGCCACCACCTGCTGGCTTATTACGAGATGGTAAGGCGCGACCGCTCGCGCTTTGCCGATGCACGGGCGCGGCTCAACCAGTGCCCGCTGGGCTCGGCGGCGCTGGCCGGGACGGGCTTTCCGATCGACCGCGATGTCACCGCCGCAGCACTAGGCTTCGACGGCCCCACCGCCAACAGCCTGGATGCCGTGTCCGACCGCGATTTCGCGCACGATTATCTGATGGCCGCCGCCCAGTGCGCGCTCCACCTTTCGCGGCTGGCCGAGGAATTTGTGCTGTGGGCGAGCCAGCCGTTCGGCTGGATCCGTCTGCCCGATGCGCTGAGCACCGGCAGTTCGATCATGCCGCAAAAGAAGAACCCCGATGCCGCCGAGCTGGTGCGCGGTCATTCGGGTCGGATCATCGGCTGCGCAACCGCGCTGATGGTGACGATGAAAGGCCTGCCGCTGGCCTATTCCAAGGACATGCAGGACGATAAGCCGCCGGTGTTCGAGGCGGCATCGCTGTTGACCCTGAGTCTGGCGGCGATGACTGCGATGGTCGCGGACAGCGAGTTCCGCACCGACCGGATGCGCGCCGCCGCCGAGGCTGGCTATGCCACCGCGACCGATCTGGCCGACTGGCTGGTGCGGGTGCGCGGCATCCCCTTCCGCGAGGCGCACCACATCACCGGCGCGGCGGTAAAGGAGGCCGAGAGCAAGGGTCTGGCGCTCGACCAGGTGCCGCTGGACGCGCTTCAGGCGATCGATCCGCGGATCGACGCGGGGGTGTTTGCCGCGCTGTCGGTCGATGCTTCGGTCGCGGCGCGCACCAGCCATGGCGGAACCGCGCCGGACCAAGTAAGGCAGCGCGTGGCCGAAGCGCGCATCGCGCTGGGCCTCGACGGAGTTGCCTGAGATGATTCGCCGTACGGTCGCCGTTCTTGCCCTCGTGGTGGCGCTCGCTGCGTGCGGCAGCCGCGCCGATCTCAAGCCCGCAGCGGGCCGTGCGCTGCCGGTGGCACCCCTGGGCCGCGCCGACCGGCCGACCGCAGACGAACTGCTGGTCCGCTCTCAGCAAGCCGCGCCCGCTCGCAGCGTCGAACTGCGGACCCGCTCCGAAGAGCGCGCCGACGATCCCTTCGATCTGCCCCCTCCCGATCAGTAACAGCGCAGCGGGGCCACCATGGATCATTTCGCCTATCGCGACGGCGTGCTCCACGCCGAGGACGTGCCGCTGCCGGAAATTGCCGCGGCGGTCGGCACCCCGGTGTATGTCTATTCGCGGGCCACGCTGACCCGCCACGCGCGTGTGTTTCGCGAGGCGTTGGCCGGGGTCACGCGGGTCGAGATCGCGTTCGCGGTCAAGTCCAACCCTAACCTGGCGGTGTTGCGGGTGCTGGCCAACGAGGGATACGGCGCCGACGTCGTCTCGCGGGGCGAGATGGACCGCGCGTTGGCGGCAGGAATGGCGGCGAAGACGATCGTGTTCTCGGGCGTGGGCAAGACCGGTGCCGAGCTGGCCGCCGCGCTCGATGCCGGGATCGGCCAGTTCAATCTGGAGAGCGAAGAGGAAGGCGTCGAGCTGGCGGCCATCGCCTCGGCCAGGGGTTTGCGCGCGGTTGCCGCGCTGCGGGTCAATCCCGATGTCGATGCAGGCACCCACGCCAAGATTTCGACCGGCAAGGCCGACAACAAGTTCGGCGTCGCCTATCATCACGCCGCTGCGATCTATGCCCGGCTGGCCGCGCTGGCTGGGTTGGAAATGCGCGGGCTGGCGGTCCACATCGGCAGCCAGATCACCACGCTCGATCCGTCGCGTGCTGCGTTCGTCAAGATGGGCGCGCTGATGCAGGCGATCCGCGGCGCTGGCCACGCCGTGACCCACATGGACCTGGGTGGCGGGCTGGGCGTGCCCTATCGCGCGGGCGAAGAGCTGCCCGGCCCAGCGGACTACGGGGCGATGGTGGCCGAAGTGGTGCGCGATTGGGACGCCACCATCCACTTCGAACCGGGCCGCGTCATCACTGGCAATTCGGGCGTGCTGGTGACGCAGGTTATCCGGGTCAAGCCGGGGGCGAGCGCGCCGTTCGTGGTGGTCGATGCGGCGATGAACGATCTCGTCCGCCCCGCGATGTACGATGCCTGGCACGATTTCGCTGCGGTCGCTCCTTCGGGCGAGAAGTTTACCGCGCACATCGTTGGGCCGATCTGCGAATCGAGCGATACGTTCGCGATGAACCGCGAAATCGACCGGATCGGCGCAGGCGACCTGGCGGTGTTCCGCACCGCCGGAGCCTATGGCGCGACGATGGCCAACACTTACAACAGTCG
>JANMPV010000246.1:0-3945 GCA_031370045.1 Novosphingobium sp.
ATCAGACCTGCTCAGGATGAGCGGGTCTTGTGTGTTTTCCCAAAAGCAAAAAGCCCGCTCATGCTGAGCCTGTCGAAGCACGCGCACAACGCTGGCCCCATGAAATGGTGACCATCCGCCGCGGCAGCGAGACGATCGAGGCGGACATTCCGCTGACCGACGATGTCGCGCTGGTCGAAGGCGTGAGCGTGGTGGAAACCGTCGCGCCTGCGGTGGCTTCGGTTATCGCTTACCCTGTGGCGCGCGATCAAGGCTTTCTGGTGCTCGACGACAGCGCCGACACCGTGCACCTCGCCATGCGCGAGGGGGCCGATCCGCTCCACCTGCTCGAACTGCGCCGCCTGCTCGGCCGCCCGCTGACGCTCGAAAAGGTCGATGCGGCGGGGTATGAAAAGCTGCTGGGCGAGACGTATGCGCTGGGCGAAGGCTCGGCCGCGGTGGTCGGCGACATGGGCATCGCCGGCGATGGTCTCGACCCGCTGACCCTGGGCCTGCCCACCGCAGAAGACCTGCTCGACAGCGCCGACGATGCGCCCGCGATCCGCCTGATCAACGGCCTGATCGCCGAGGGGCTGCGCCAGGGCGTCTCCGACATTCACATCGAACCATACGAGTCCGCGCTGGTAGTGCGGATGCGGGTCGATGGCGTGTTGCAGGAAAAGCTGCGGATGCCGCCGCACGTCGCGCCCGTTTTAGTGAGCCGGATCAAGGTGATGGCGCGGCTCGATATCGCCGAACGCCGGGTGCCGCAGGACGGCCGGATCGGACTTTCGCTTGGCGGCAAGCTGGTCGATGTGCGCGTTTCCACGCTGCCCAGCCGCGCGGGCGAGCGGGTGGTGCTGCGCCTGCTCGACAAGGAGAATGCCGGGCTCGATCTCGCGCACCTCGGGCTCGATCCCGCCACCGAAAAGCTCCTGCGCCGCGCGCTGGCCGACCCCAACGGGATCGTCCTCGTCACTGGGCCGACCGGCTCGGGCAAGACCACCACGCTCTACGCGGCATTGCGCGGGCTCAACGATGGGCGGCGCAATATCCTGACGGTGGAAGACCCGGTCGAATATGCCGTGGATGGCGTCGGCCAGACCCAGGTCAATCCCAAGGTCGGGCTGACTTTCGCGGCGGGCTTGCGCGCGATCCTGCGCCAGGATCCCGACGTGGTGATGGTCGGCGAAATCCGCGACCGCGAAACTGCGGAGATCGCGGTCCAAGCCTCGCTGACCGGGCATCTGGTGCTGTCGACCGTCCACACCAACGACGCCGCAGGCGCGATCACCCGGATGCGCGATATGGGGGTCGAGCCGTTCTTGCTCGCCAGCACTCTGCGCGCGGTGATCGCCCAGCGGCTGGTGCGGCGGTTGTGCAAAGTGTGTCGCTCGGAGAAAACCATCGAGGCCGGGCTGGCGGGGATTCTCGGGATCGAACCCGGCACCACAGTCGCTGCGGCGAAGGGCTGTCCGCAATGCAACCAGAGCGGCTACACCGGGCGGATCGGGGTGTTCGAGGCGATCCGCATCGACGACGCCATCCGCCGGATGATCCACGACCACGCCGACGAGCTCGCGATCGCGCAGCACGCCTTTGCCGACAGCCCCAGCCTTCTCCAGTCCGCCCGCGCGCTGGTGCTGGCGGGCGAGACTACGCCCGAAGAAGCCGCCCGGATCACGCGGAGTGGTGAAAGTGGGTGAAGTGAACTTCCTTAAGCCCCTCCCCTTCAGGGGAGGGGTTGGGGTGGGGTCTCGCCCCACTCGAGACGTCCGCGTAAACCGACAGACCCCACCCCCAACCCCTCCCCTGAAGGGGAGGGGCTAAGTTGCCCCGCTTCGCCTACCTCGCCATCGACCCCAAGGGAGCCGAACGCTGCGGCGCGATCGAGGCGGCGGGCGAAGCGCAGGCGCGCGAGCGGCTGGCCCAGCGCCAGTGGCACGTGGTCCGCCTCGGCCCCGATGCCGCCGCTTCCGCCAGCCGCGCCGCGGTTACCACCAGTGGAATCGCGCTGTTCGCCGCGCGGCTAAATTCCAAGCAATTGTCGTTGTTCACCCGCCAGCTGGCCTCGCTGATGACCGTATCGCCGCTCGAAGAAACGCTGCGCACGATCAGCCGCCAGACCGAAAAGCCCCGCGCCCGCGCGATCCTTGCCAACGTTCACGCAGGCGTGCTCGAAGGGCTGCCGCTGGCTGAAGCGATGCGCCGTGAGGAACCCAGCTTCCCGCCGATTTTCCGCGCGATGATCGCTGCGGGCGAAAATTCGGGGAGTCTGCCCGACATCGCCAACCGCCTCGCCGACCTGCTCGAAAAGCAGGCGCAGGTGCGCTCGAAGATCCTCTCGGCGCTGGCCTATCCGATTGTCCTGACGATGGTCGCGATCTCGGTGGTCACCGGGCTGATGATCAAGGTCGTGCCCAAGGTGGTCGAACAGTTCGACAACGCCAGCGTCCAGCTGCCCACGCTGACCCGGATCGTGATCACGATCTCGCGGTTTCTGGCCGAGTGGTGGTGGGCGCTGGCATTGGCGCTGGCGTTGCTGGTGTTGCTGGCTGCGCGCGCCTTGCGCAACCCGGCGATCCGCTATCGCACTGACGCTGGGATCCTGCGCCTGCCGTTGATCGGCCGCCTGATCCGCGACATTCATGCCGCCAGCCTGGCGCGCACCCTGGCGACGATGATCGAGGCGCGGCTGCCGCTGGTCGACGGGTTGCGGCTGGCGAGCCGGACCGTATCCAACGCCGTCCAGCGGCGTGCCCTGGAAGGCATTGTCGAGAAGGTCCGCGCGGGCGGATCGCTATCGACCGCGCTGCGCGAGGCGGGCACGTTCCCGCCCCTGCTGATCTATCTGGCCGCCAGCGGCGAGGCGGCGGGGCAGCTGGGCCCGATGCTCGAACGCGCCGCCGACTATCTCGAACGCGAGTTCGAAAGCTTCACCAGCGCTGCGCTCGCGCTGCTCGAACCCGCGATCATCATCGTCATGGGCGCCGCGGTGGCGACCATCATCCTTGCGATCCTGCTCCCCATCCTCCAGTTGCAAAACCTCACAGGGTTATGATTATGATGCGCCTTCCCAAGCCTTTCCTCGTCACCCTGAACTCGTTTCAGGGTCCATTTCTCCGCAAGCGCCGGCGCTCCGATCCGAGCATGGGGCGTGCGGCACGATGGATGCTGAAACAAGTTCAGCATGACGGGGAAGGCCAGCAAGGGGCGCGCCGAAACGGCTTTTCTCTCGTGGAGATGATGGTCGTGCTTTTCATTATTGGATTACTCGCGGCGGTCGTGGCGCTCAACGTGATACCGCAGGGCGACAAAGCGCGCGTTGTAAAGGCGCGGGCTGATATCGCTACGCTTGGACAAGCACTGGAAATCTACCGCCTGGACAATGGGACCTATCCCGGCATCGGTGAAGGCCTTGGCGCACTCAAAAATCCGCCAGCAAACCTGTTGATGCCGCAAAACTACAAGAATGGCGGCTATATCAAGGATCTGCCAACCGATTCTTGGTCCCGGCCATACCAGTATATCGTTCCCGGCAAGGCAGGGCACCCGTTCGAGATTTTCTCGCTCGGTGCCGACGGCAAGCCAGGCGGCGAAGGCAACGATGCCGATATCTACGCCGACAAGCGTTGATCGGGCGATGTCCGCGGCCGATAGCGATGCGACGAGCGACCCTGAAACGAGCGGCGGGGGCCTGCTGATCGTCCTGCCCGCGGCAGCGGGAGACGACTGGCTGTGGCGGCGGGTGAACGACGGCGCGCTGGATTCGTGGGCGGATTACCGTCCGGGTGACGCTGCGCCGTGGGGCGAACTGGCCGACGACCATCGTGTGGTCGCGCTGGTGCCATCGGATCAGGCGCCGGTGCGGGTCCATCCCCGTGGGACGATGCCGCTGGCACAGGCGCTCGCCGCCGCCCGGCTTGAAAGCGGCGGCGAGGGGCTGCATGTCGCGGTGGGCGAGGA
>JANMPV010000171.1:0-3787 GCA_031370045.1 Novosphingobium sp.
GCCTCAAGAACGACAACATCATCTATATCGGCGATCTGGTCCAGAAGACCGAAGCCGAGATGCTGCGGACCCCGAACTTCGGCCGCAAGTCGCTCAACGAGATCAAGGAAGTCCTCAGCTCGATGGGCCTGCGCCTGGGCATGGACATCCCCGGCTGGCCGCCCGAGAATATCGAGGAAATGGCCAAGAAGCTCGAGCAGGAGCTGCTGGGTTAAATATAAATCCTCCTCGGGCTTGCTCGGGGAGGATCCAGGGTACCGGCGGCCGCCCAAAGCGTCGCCAGGACCGGGGTACCTGATACGGCCCCCGTACGAACGGAGTAGAGAACATGCGTCATAAAATGGGCCAGCGTAAGCTGCAACGCACCGGCGCGCATCGGATCGCGATGCTGCGCAACATGGCCGCCTCGCTGATCAAGCATGAGCAGATCACGACCACGCTGCCCAAGGCGCGCGAGCTGCGGCCCTACGTTGAAAAGCTGATCACGCTGGGCAAGCACGGCGGGCTTTCCAACCGCCGCCTCGCCCACGCCCGGTTGCTCGACGACACCCAGCTGATCAAATTGTTCGATGTTCTCGCCGCGCGCTACGAAGGCCGCAGCGGAGGCTATACCCGGGTGATCAAGGCCGGTATCCGCGCTTCGGACGCCGCCCCGATCGCGATCATCGAATTGGTCGATCGCGATGTGTCGGCCAAGGGCCAGGATTCGGGCCCGGTCCAGTCGGACGACGATTACACCGAAGCCTGATCGCTGCTGCTCGGGCGACCCCGGCGATAGGCAGCCGCGCCAGCCGGTGCTAGGCTGCGCGCGAACCCCTCGCCGGGTCGCGGAGAAGCCGATGCTGCAGGTGGTGCGCGTGGTCGTCAGCGCCTTTGCGCTGATGGGAGCGTTGGCCGCGACGCCTTTGTCTGCTGCGGACGCCACCGGCACGATCCTCTCCAAACCCGTCTATCCCCCAACGCGGCGCGACACCGTGGTCGATAGCGCGTTCGGCGAGCGAATCGCCGATCCCTATCGCTGGCTCGAAAACGACGTCCGCCGCGATCCCGAGGTTGCCGACTGGGTCCGCCGCCAGGATGCCGTGACCCGCGCCTATCTCGATCGCCTGCCCGCCCGCGCGATGTTCGCCGCCAGCATCCGCCGCCTGCTCGATTACGAACGCTTCGGGATTCCCAAGAAGGCGGGGGGACGCTACTTCTTTACCCGCAACCTCGGACTCCAGAACCAGCCGATCCTGTATTGGCGCGCCGGGCTCGATGGGGCATCGCAACAGTTGCTCGATCCCAACACCTGGTCCACCGACGGCACTGCCGCGCTCGACCAGTGGCTGCCATCGCGCAAGGGCGCCACGCTGGCATTTTCGGTGCAGAACGGTGGCAGCGACTGGCGCGGCGTGCGGTTCGTCGATGTCGCCACCGGACAAACGCTTCCCGACGAACTGCGCGGGGTCAAGTATTCGGGGCTGGCGTGGATCGGCGACGAAGGCCTGCTCTATTCGCGCTTTCCGCAAGGCGAGAACGGGCCCGATTTCCTCTCGGTCAATCTCGACCATGCGGTGTGGTTTCACCGCCTCGGCACGCCCCAGTCGGCCGACGCGCTGGTCTATGCCACCCCCGATCATCCCGAGCAAACGCATCTGGCGCAAGTGACCGCCGACGGGCGCTGGGCGGTGATTGCCAGCGCGGTCGGCACCGCCCTGCGCCACGACATCCACGTCATCGACCTGCGCCAGCGCCAGGCGCGGGGGTGGCAATCGCGCGAACTGGTCGGCGATTTCGCCAACGACTGGCGGCTGGTCGATGGGCTGGGATCGCGGCTGTGGTTCGTCACCGATGCCGCGGCGCCTCGCTACCGCCTGGTTTCGATCGACCTCAACCGATCCGCGCCGCAGTGGCGCGAGATCATCCCGCAGGGCGAAAACAAGCTTGAGGGCGCCAACGTCGTGGGCGACCGGCTGGTGCTGTCCTACCTCAAGGACGCGGCCACCCGCGCGGTGATCACGGACCTGCGCGGGCATCCCGCGCGCTCGATCGTGCTAAACGGGATCGGCACCGCCGCGGGGTTCGACGGGCGACCGGGCGATCCCGAATCATTCTATTCGTTCTCCAGCTTCAACCAGCCTGCCGCGGTCTATCGGCTGGATATGGCGAGCGGGCAGACCACACCGTTCGCGATACCCAAACTGCCGTTCGATCCCGCCGAGTTCGCGATCGAACAGCGGTTCTACGCCTCGAAGGACGGCACCCGGGTTCCCCTGTTCCTGATCCGCAACAAGCGCGCGGCGGCGGCGAAAACCGCGCTGCCGACGATCCTGTATGGCTACGGCGGGTTCGATATCTCGCTGGTCCCGGTATTTTCCGCAGTGCGGATGGCGTGGCTCGAAGCCGGCGGCGCGTTTGCTATCGCCAACGTGCGCGGCGGCGGCGAATACGGCCGCGAATGGCACGAGGCGGGGCGCGGGCCGAACAAGCAGAACGTGTTCGACGATTTCATCGCGGCGGGCGAATACCTGATCGCGCAAGGGATCACGCCCAAAAATGGGCTGGCGATCCAGGGCAGCTCCAACGGCGGGCTGCTGGTCGGCGCGGTGCTCAACCAGCGGCCCGATCTGTTTGCCGCAGCCAACCCCGATGTGGGGGTGATGGATATGCTCAGGTTCGATCGGTTCACCGCCGGGCGATATTGGGTCGATGACTATGGCAGCCCGGATCGCGAAGCCGACTGGCGCGTGCTACGGGCCTATTCGCCGTACCACAATATCCGCAAGGTGGCCTATCCGGCGGTGCTGGTGACCACCGCCGATACCGACGACCGGGTGGTTCCCGCGCACAGCTTCAAATACGCCGCCGCGCTCCAGGCGGCGGGGGTGGGAGACAAGCCGCAGCTTATCCGGATCGAGAGCCGCGCCGGGCACGGATCGGGCAAGCCGACCGACAAGGTGATCGAGAGCGGCGCCGACGTGCTCGCCTTCCTTGCCACCTGGACCGGGCTGAAAGCTGACCTCCAAAGCAGCAGTCCGGGATTTCGTTCACAATAATAAGCGATTTGCTGAACATCTGCTGTCGAGTGAATTCAGCTTCATCTCACAGCCGGTTCGCTAATCCTTTGTGCAACCCCGGAAGATGTCCGGGATGACAAAAGGATTTGCGCGATGAAAATCATGACCAAAGCTCTGCTCGGAGCCGGCGCTGCGGCGGCGGCCCTGGTCTCCACTGCCAGCCCGGTGCTGGCGCGCGACCAGTATGGTCGCGGTGACGGGATCGACGTGGGCGACATCATCGCCGGCGCGGTGGTGCTCGGCGGGATTGCCGCAGTGGCTGGCGCGATCGGCAACGATCGCAACCGTGGCTACAGCTATGGCTACCCGTCGGACGGCTATCGCACCAACGATCGCTATCGTTCCAACGACGGGTATCGTTCCAACGACGGTTATCGCTACAACGACACCTACCGCAACAACGATCGCTACGGGTACAACGATGGCAACGATCGTTATGGCTATCGCAACGGCAACCCGCGTCAGGCGGTCGAACAGTGCGTCGCCACCGCCGAAAGCGAGGCCAGCCGCTACAGCTATGGCCGCGCCGATGTGACCGACATCCGCAGCATCGACCGCAACAGCCGCGGCTATACCGTGCGCGGCCGGATCGCGGTTAACAGCCAGAACGGCGGCTGGCGTAACGGCGACAGCAACTACGGCAACGGCTGGAACAACGACTATCGCGGCTGGAACAACAACCTGCGCGGCTACGATTCGGGCAGCTTCAAATGCAAGGTCGAATACGG
>JANMPV010000176.1:0-3706 GCA_031370045.1 Novosphingobium sp.
CCACCCCGCGTTCGCGCGCCACCGCGTCGTCGTCGAACTTGAGCTCGCCCGCGGTCTCGCGCATCAGCATCAGCGCGGTATCGAGCAGCACAGGATCGTTGCGCGCCAGATCGAGCTTGTACTGAGTTTGCTCGAACCCGGTTTGCGCGTTGGTGTCTGCACCGAATGCCAAGCCGTTGCGCTCGAGCAGGTGGACCATCTCGCCCTCGGGGACATTGGTCGATCCGTTGAACGCCATGTGCTCGACGAAATGGGCAAAGCCGCGCTCATCCGCGCTTTCGTCGAGCGATCCCGCCTCGATCTCCATCCGGACCAGCGCGGTCCCCTCGGGGCGCTGGTTCTGGCGGATGATATAGCGCACGCCGTTGGCCAGCTTGCCAAAGCGAAACGTCGGATCGACCGCCAGATCGCTCGCCTGGAACGCCCAGTCGGGCTTGGGCGCGGGGGGCAGCGCGGATGTTTCGCGCGGGGTGGTGGCGCAGGCGGTGAGTGCGACTGTGGCGAAAGCAGCAAGCAGACGCGGGATCATCGGCAGTCGCAGTGCGCGTGCTTCGACAGGCTCAGCATGAGCGGGCTCTTGAGAGTGGGTCGGCAAGAGAAGGTCCGCTCGTCCTGAGCCTGTCGAAGGACCGGAACCCAAGCCCACCCCTACTTCTTCCCGCGCAGCTTGCGGTGGTGCGACAGGTCGAGCACTTCGCTCGGCCCGCTGTCTTCCTGAAGCAAACCCAGCCGCCGCGCAACTTCCTGATAAGCTTCGGATTCGCCCCCCAGATCGCGCCGGAAGCGGTCCTTGTCGAGCTTTTCGCCGGTGGTCATGTCCCACAGGCGGCAGCCGTCGGGGCTGATCTCGTCGGCCAGGATAACCCGGCTGTAATCGCCGTCCCAGATCCGCCCGAACTCTACCTTGAAGTCGATCAGGCGGATGTTGATCGTAGCGAACATCCCGCACAGGAAATCGTTCACCCGGATTGCCATCGACGACATGTCCTGCATCTCGTCGTTGCTGGCCCAGCCGAAGCAGGCGATGTGCTCTTCGCTGATCAGCGGATCGCCCAGCGCATCGTCCTTGTAATAGTATTCGATCAGGGTGTGCGGCAGCGGCTCGCCCTCTTCGATCCCCAGGCGCTTGGACAGACTGCCCGCAGCGACGTTGCGGACAACGACCTCGATTGGAATGATCTCGACCTGGCGGATCAGCTGCTCGCGCATGTTGAGGCGGCGGATGAAGTGGGTGGGGATGCCGATGTGCGACAGGCGGGTATAGACATACTCGCTGATGCGGTTGTTGATCACGCCCTTGCCGTTGATCGTACCGCGCTTTTGCGCGTTGAACGCGGTGGCATCGTCCTTGAAATACTGGATGATCGTGCCCGGTTCGGGGCCTTCGTAGAGGATCTTGGCCTTGCCTTCGTAGATCTGGCGGCGGCGGGACATGGCGCTGAGCTTTCTGCAATCGAAATGACAAGCCCCGGCACCGATGCGCCGTGCAACGGCGGCGTCGGAAAGAGCCGGGGCGTTAGCCTGCGGCGATAGAGGAAGGGGGGGGCAAAGGCAAACCGGAGGAGGCCAGGCGAAGAACCGTGACTCACCGAGCCTGCCTTCATCGCGCGAGGGTAGTGAAGCATTTGTGCAACAGGGCAGCGCCGCTCGATCAAGTTGCTGCAAACGTCGTTGACTGAGTTGGCTAATGCTCGCACTTGGCGAAAAGTACATCGGCGGAAACACGCCGGGCGCGCAGGGGATGTTGATAGTGTCGCAGGCGCGGCCTTCCCTCTCCGAAACGATTCAACCGGGACCGAGTGTTCCGAAGCAGGGAGAACTGTGATGTCGCAATCAGTTTATCGCACCGCCGCTTCGCTGGCCGTGCTCGCGCTGGCTTCTGTCTGGGCCATGCCCGCGCTTGCGCAGGATGCCGGAACTCTCCCGCAGGACGCGGTTGACGACTCAGCCCCCAGCCAGGACATCGTTGTCACCGGCTCGCTGATTCGCGGCACGCCCGAAGATTCGGCTCTCCCGGTCGAGGTAACCTCGTCCCAGGAACTGGCTGCCAACGGCATCACCAACCCGCTCGAGTTCATCAAGGAACTCCCGTCGAGCGGCGCTGTGCTCGGCGATTCCAACCAGTTTTCTACGGGCAGCCAGGGGTTTCAGGGCAACGGCTCGATCAACTTGCGTGGCCTGGGCCCGCAGCGCACGCTGGTGCTGTTCAACAACCGTCGGTTCATCCCATCACCCGGAGACGGCTTTTCCGACACCAACCTGATCCCGCTGTTCGCGCTCGACCGGATCGAGATTCTCAAGGACGGTGCTGCGGCGACCTACGGCTCCGATGCGATCGCGGGCGTCGCCAACTTCATCACCAAGAAAAACTTCAACGGAATCCAGGCCCAGGGTGATTACAAGATCATCGATGGATCGAAGGGCGATTACAACGCCAGCATTGTCGCGGGGCATACCTTCGGCGCGATCAACATCCTGGCTGGATTCGGCTGGCAGCATCGCTCGGAACTGCAGTCGCGCAAGCGACCTTTCACCTCGATTCCGTATACGATCAATCCTGCGGGTTTTTCGACGCTTGGCAATCCCGGCAGCTACCTTCCACGGCGTGGCGCCACGCCGGTGGCGGGCGTCACCCACGACGGCAACCAGCTTGGCGCCTGTGCGGCGCTCACCGGGTTCACCTCTACGACCGGACCGAACGGCACCGGCTCGCCGGTCTGTCGGTTTTCGTTCGTGCCGTTTGACAATCTCGTCGAAAAAACGGATCGTTATCAGGCCTATGGCCAAGCCGATGCTGACCTTTCCGATACGGTCAAGTGGCACGCCGAAGCGCTCTATGCGAGTTCGGTTCTGCCCCGGTTGCGCTACTCGCCGTCGTTCCCGCCGACTCAGGGACCCAGGGGTCCGGGAAGCGTAGGCGCATTTACCGTGCCGCGGTCCAACCCCGGCTTCCAGACGTTTATCAACCAGAGCTTCGTGCCGGGCAGCGCGTCGTTCAACAACGTCAACACGCTGGCCGATAATGCGCTGATCATCCTGTTCCGTCCGTTCGGCTTGGGGGGCAATCCCGCGACCGACGCCCTGGGTAGCCAGTTCGGTCGCGCGCAGGACGATGCCTGGCGGGTTTCGACCGGGTTCGATGTCGAAATCAGCAGCACCTTCCGCGCGTCGGCTTATGGTACGTACCTACGCCATTCGCGCACCGCTTTCGTTACCGATGCGGTCGGCTCTCGCCTCCAGAACGCTCTGAACGGTTTTGGCGGCCCGAATTGCACCGGCACCGTGGCGGGAGCAGGGGGGTGCCTTTATTTGAACCCGTTCATCAACACCGCGCCAATCAACCCGCCGAGCGGAAATACCAACCCGGCGTTTGTGCCAGCTAACGTGACCTCGGCTGCGGTAGTCAATTTCATCTATCAACCGAACGGCACCCGCCAGCGTGAGGAGAACGCGATCTTCGACCTGATCTTCTCGGGTGAAACTGGGATCGATCTGGGTGGCGGACCGATCGCCTACGCCTTTGGCGGCCAGGTGCGCCAGTCCAACTTCAATTCCAAGCCGATCAACGATCTCAATGATCGCCGCAAGAACCCTTGCCCAGTCGAAGGCGACCGTTCGTGTCTGTCCAGGGTCGGTGCGGATATCGGGCCGTTCATCTTCCTCGGCCAGTCGACCCCGGTCAGTCTCACCCAGAACATCTACGCCG
>JANMPV010000177.1:0-4527 GCA_031370045.1 Novosphingobium sp.
TAGGTCTTCTGCTTGAGCTTGTTGCCGGTCAGCCGCACCTTGTCGGCGTTGATCACGATCACGTGATCGCCGCAATCGACGTGGGGGGTGTAGCTGGGCTTGTGCTTGCCGCGCACGAGGTCGGCGCAGATCACCGCGAGGCGTCCGACGACAAGACCTTCGGCATCGATCAGATGCCACTTCTTCTCGACCTCGGCCGGCTTGATCGACCGGGTCTGTTTGCTGAGCGCCTTCATGAAAGGACGGTCCTTTTCGGAAACTTGGGGCTGCTGGAATTCACTGGTACACGACGCGCCAGGCGCTGCGAGAGGCGGCCCATTGCGGCGGGAAGTGCCCCAAGTCAAGCTTTTCCGGGGATTTGCCGAGAGGTAAAATAATACCTTAGGGTTTGACCGGCGGTGCAATCGGCTCCAGCGTCCATTCCTCGCGCGCCACCCGGCGGGTGCTCGCGACCTGGGTGACGACGGTTCGGCGGGCACGCCCCATGGTCGCCAGCGCGGGAGCGGCCTCGCTGTCCAGCAACACCAGAACCCTTCCGTCGCTGCCGTCGGGCAGCCTGAAGGTCTGTTCGCTGGTCCCGGACAGTCCGTGGGGCAAGAACAACCCCTCGGGCCACCCGGTCTGCCCGCCGCCGGGGCTTGCCGCCGCTGCACCGAGCTGAGTGAGGAACCCGCCGGGGGCAGCCGCTTCGCTTGTTCCCGCCAGTTGCTTGGCCGCACCCAGCGCCCCGCGCACCGCTTCGCGCCCGAGACCCGAGCTCGCTGGCTCGGAAACGATCCGCCCGGTGTGATCGAGCTTCATCGGGAACAACCCGTCTTCGGGCCGGTCGCGTTCGAATGCCGCTATGGCAGCCAGCGCGGGCGGGACATCGATCTCGCTGGCGATCAGCGTACCCTCGACCTCCCAGCCGTCGGCACGGGGATGGAATGTCACGCGATAGCGCCGGGTGGCAACGATTGCAGCACCATCGCGCAACTCGCGCACCACGGTGCGGCTAAGGACAAGGGGTCGGTCGCGGGGCGGCGCGAACGCGGGCTCGGGGGATGCCGCTGCGGCCGGGAGCGCCAGCGTAACCGCTCCGGCAAGCAACGCAGCGTGGACGGTGGAGCGCCATTCGGCCAGCCCCGCGCGGGTCACACCCGCCGTCCGAGCTCGTGGGCGCCCCATATGGTCGCCCCGACCAGCGCCGCACCGGTCAACTGGTGAAGCACCGCCAGCCACAGCGTCATGCCGCTCATCACCGTGGCGATCCCCAGCACGATCTGGACCCCGAACGCGGTGTGGATCGCGATCGAAGCGAGGCGGGCACCGCGCAGACGCAGTTTGCGACCCATTGCCACCAGCACCGCAACCACCGCGAACGCCCACCAGCGATGGATGAAGTGGATCAGGAACGGATCGTCGATCAGCGCCCCGGCGCCCCTAGTCCAGTCGATTCCGGCGGGAACCATGCGACCCTGCATCAGCGGCCAGTCGCTGGCGAGAGTGCCCGCGCGCCACCCCGCCATCAGCGCGCCATAGACCAGCTGAACCGCCAGCATCGCCAGCACGAGCGCAGAAAACCCGGTCAGCCGGGCGGCTGGCTGGCGCCGGGCCAGCGTGCGCAGATCGAGCGCGGTCCAGATCATCCCCGCCATCGTCGTCAGCGCGGTGACAAGGTGGATCGCCAGCCAGTGCGGAGCCACCAAAGTGCGCCCCGAAAGCCCCGACCGCACCATCAACCAGCCAAACGTGCCTTGCAGCCCGATCAGCGCGAGCAGCGCAAACAGCCGCGCGGCGTAGCCTTTGGGGATCGCGCGGCGCCACGCGTACCACGCGAACGGTAGCGCCATCGCCAGGCCGATGACCCGCCCAAGCAGGCGGTGAAGCCATTCCCAGAAATAGATCGACTGGTACTGCGCCAGCGTCATCCCCGCCGGGCCGTTAACTTGGGTGTATTGGGGAATTCGCTGGTAGGCGTCGAATTCGGCCGACCACTGGGCATGACTCAACGGGGGGAGGATGCCCGTCACTGGCTTCCACTCGACGATCGACAGTCCCGATTCGGTCAGCCGGGTAATCCCGCCGACCACGACGATCATGGCAATCAGCGCGGCGACCGCGAAAAGCCAGCGGGCGAACTCAAGCGGACGCGCAGCACCGTGCCGCACGTTGCCCAACGACCGCATATTCCCTGCTATGGCGACCATAATTGGCGCTACCTGCGGCGCGTATCGGCAAAGCGCAAGCGATTATCGCGGGATCGCTGCAACTTGGCTTGCGTGATGTTACAATGTTACATATAGGGTGGGCATGGCCGAAGCCTTCAAACTCATGCGCGACCGATTCGACCGGGTCGGGATCCTGCTGAGCGGGCTGTGCGCGCTGCATTGTGTGGCGACTCTGGTGCTGGTCGCGGTGCTGGGGCTGGGAGGCGGATTTCTGCTCAACCCTGCGCTCCATCGCGTGGGCCTGGCACTGGCGATCTTGGTCGGCGGAATCGCGCTCGGCCTGGGCGTTTCGCGCCACGGACGGCGCGAGCCGTTGATGATTGGTGGCGCCGGGCTATCGCTGATGGCGCTCGCGCTACTTACGGGCCATAGCCCGGTCGAAGCTGCGCTGACGATCGCCGGGGTTTCGCTGCTCGCGTTCGCCCATTGGCGCAACGTCCGCCATCTCGACGCCTGATCTAGCGGAGCGTTCGCCGGTATCTAGCGAAGCGTTCGTGGGTCGGCTACGCAGCGGGCGATGACCACCGCCACCACGCTCGCCCTCACTGTCAACGGCGAACCCCGCCGCGCAATCGCCGGCGCTTCCGTCGCCGATCTCGTCCGCGAGCTGGGACTCGATCCCGCCAAAGTCGCGGTCGAACGCAACGGCCAGATCGCTCCGCGCTCGAAGCTGGGCGGAGTGCTGCTGGAAGATGGCGACGTGCTCGAAATCGTCCATTTTGTAGGCGGCGGAGATGCCCCTGCCACGCTTGACGACGACACCTGGACCGTCGCCGGGCAAACCTTCCGCAGCCGCCTGATCGTGGGCACCGGCAAGTACAAAGACTTCGCTCAGAACGCCGCCGCAGTCGCGGCCAGCGGGGCCGAGATCGTCACCGTTGCGGTACGCCGGGTCAACGTCAGCGATCGCAATGCACCGATGTTGACCGACTTCATCGACCCCAAGCTGGTCACCTATCTGCCCAACACCGCGGGCTGCTTCACCGCCGACGAGGCGATTCGCACGCTGCGTCTGGCGCGCGAGGCGGGCGGCTGGGATCTGGTCAAACTCGAAGTGCTGGGCGAGGCGCGCACGCTTTACCCCGACATGCGCGAGACGCTCAAGGCGTGCGAGGTGCTTGCGAACGAGGGCTTCAAGCCGATGGTCTACTGCGTCGACGATCCGATCGGCGCCAAGCAGCTGGAAAGCGCGGGCGCGGTCGCAGTGATGCCGCTGGGCGCGCCGATCGGCAGTGGGCTGGGCATCCAGAATCGCGTCACGATCCGGCTCATCGTGGAGGGCGCGAGCGTGCCGGTGCTGGTCGATGCCGGGGTTGGCACCGCCAGCGACGCCGCAGTGGCGATGGAACTGGGCTGCGATGGCGTCCTGATGAACACCGCGATCGCCGAAGCCAAGGACCCGATCCGCATGGCGAGAGCGATGAAGCTGGCGGTCGAAGCGGGCCGCGAGGCGTATCGCTCGGGCCGGATGGGCACGCGCAAGTACGCCGATCCGAGCAGTCCGCTCGCGGGGTTGATTTAGAGGTTCGCTCTGGTGGAACGAGCAATTCTAAAAATCACCTTGGTGGCCGCGATCGCTTGTCTGATTGTCGGATCTGCCTACGCCCGCGCGCCCCTCGGCTCGAAACTTTTTAACACTGCTAGCCTGCTTCTTGGAAGCTCGTCCATTTTGCAGTTGCGAGTGAGCGGCTGGTTTGACCGTTTGGCCGAAATCTACGGAGATGACGAGCGGTACCCTTTCGGACCACCGAACCACATTACTCAGCAGATAATCGACGATCCCGATAGACCGATTAGAATGTGGATACGAAGCAAGCTATTTTTCGAATCTGATACTGGTGCCTATCTCGGTCTGGCCAGCATCTTTGTAGCAATAATTGCCGTTTGGCTCCCCTGATCACCGTATCCATACTTCTTGGCAGAACTAATTGCCCGGAATCTCCGGCACCTCGTTCGGGGCCGAATCGGGCTGGATCTGGTCGGGCTGGGTCGGGTTGACCTCGTCGGGCTGCTGCATCGGCTGTTCGGTCGGGGTCTGGTGCGCCGGGCTTTCCTGCGGGGATTGCGGCTCGATGGTGTCGGGGCGCGGCATCTGGGGCTGGGTGGGGTCGGACATGGCGGGAAAACTCCTCTCTCCCGGCGATAAACGTGCCGCGCGCCCGGTTCGTTCCGCAAGCATCGCGCCCCGCCTTGCCCTTTGCGGGAACTGCCGATAGAGGCCGCCGTTCATTTCGCGACCTGAGCGGGCGTGGCGGAACTGGTAGACGCGCCAGATTTAGGTTCTGGTATCTTCGGATGTGGGGGTTCGAGTCCCTTC
>JANMPV010000181.1:0-2994 GCA_031370045.1 Novosphingobium sp.
TCATCGTCCTTGGCTCCTTGCTCATCGTGCGGAAGCTGCGCGAGGACGCGGTGGAGCTTCATCCAGTCCACTCTGAGGCGCGAGGCGAAGCGGCGGAACACCCCTGTCCGGTCGTCCTTGTTCAGGTATTCGGCGAGCGCCAGACAGCCCTTTTCCAGCCCCGTCTCGGTCCCGCGATAGGGGCGGCTCGCCCAATAGGCGGAATTGAACAGCTCGCCGAAAGCGGCCACGGTCTTGATGCTGGCAATCCCGTTGGCGGCGCGCAGCAGGCGGACCATCTGGCGCCCGCGCGGGCTGGTGGCGAGCAGATCGGCCAGCGCCTCGGCCTCCTCGCCCGCCGCGGTCCCTGCCCCGCCGATCACGTTGACCGGATAGCCGAGCTGCTGGAGAATCGCGTTGTGCGGAATCGCGCGGATCTGGCGCAAGCTGCCCGGCCCCTGCGCCCCGGCGCGGCGCGCGACGCGGCTACCGGTGGACTTGAACAGCCCCAACCCGAACGCGGTCAAGGCGCGCACATACGTCTGCGATTCGAGCAGTTCGCGCTGGAAGCCCCGGATCCCGCGATAGTAATCGAGGCTGAGATCGGTGCGGATGTAGAACGGATCGCGCTCCATCGGCAGCGGTGCACACTCGACCTCCGCGATCCGCACCAGCGTCGCCAGCGCCAGTTCGGGCGAGCGGAAGAACAGATAACCATCGCCGCCCTGAAAGCTGACTTCGGGTTCGAGCGTGACCCCGGCGCGCTCGAACTTGCGCCGCGCCCATTCGCCCAGCGGCCATGACAGGCGATCGGCAAAGCTGGCCGGATGCGCGCCGCGGCCCATGCTTTCGCCGTGGGTGTCGAAGATCAGCGCAGCGACATCGTTGAGCCCGTTGGCGTCCATCGCCTGCGCGAGGCGTCCTTGCAGCCGCTCGATCGCCAGCGCTGCGGGGATCTGGCCGACGAACCGCCCCGCGTCGGAAAACCCGGTCTGGATCGCCACCCGACCCCGTTGGCGGGCGTATTCCTGATAGCACGGCTCGCACAGCAGCGAATCGAGGAACCGCCCGCCGTGCTCGAGCGCGCTTTCGGTCTCGAACAGCGGCGAGACATCGACATGGTCGGCGATCCCGAACAGCCGCGCAAAATACAGCGCGGCGAGAACCGTGGTCGGCTGCTCACATTCGGCGATCAGCATGCGGATTGGGGCATCGGCATCGACGTGGCGCAGGATCTGAGCCATCGCCAGAAACTGGCGCAGCGCGGTGGCATTCTCGATTGCCAGCGCGGCGAAGTTGGATTGCACCGGCTCGACCTTGGCGAGCAGATCGCGCAACCGCGCCAGCGCGCCCTTGCTTCCCAGATCGAGTACGCCTTCGGGGTCGATCCGGCGGCGGATTGCGTTGTGCAGCTGCGCGGCGTTGACCCGGAAATGAATCCACCCGATACCCAGCCCATCGGCGCGCATCGCCGCGGTCAGCACCTTGAGCGCAAGCGCGCGCTCGTCCGGCGCGGTTCGGGCCTCGCTGTCGAGGCGTTCGATTAGCGGACCTAGCGACAGCAGTTTGTCGGGATCGCTGGCGGTCAGCGCGTTGGCGACTTTGCTGAGCCGGGCGGGATCGGAGAGATCGCCCAAGAATGCTTCGGAATGGTGCGCAGCGTGGGCGGCGGCGCGGCGCAAGCTGTCGAGTTCGGGATGATCGAAGTCGATGGCCACGAGAGTTTCGACGTACCGCCCCAGCCGGTCGGCCTTTTCGCCCAGCCGGAAGCCGATGCTAGTCGACCAGGCGATGTCGGTCCGCCCATCCATGTCATAGCCGACCCAACTGGCGAAGCGGAACGGCAGCGGGACGAAATCGTGCCACGCATCGGGCCAGCGTTCGCGTGCTGTGGCAAACAGTTCGGCGTTGAGTAGGTCGCGCGCCGCGCCCGCGCGGGCGATCGCCGCGCTGGCCTCGGCATGTTCGAACGCCAGCGTGATCGCGGGTTCTTCGCCGGGCAGCACGCACACCGCATCGTCGATGTCGCCGCCCGCCGAAACCGCATGGGCGACCGCATCGGCCTGAACCGGGGCGAGCAAAAAAGTCGGATGCGCGGTGAACACGGCGTGGAGCAGCGGGCGTTCCCAGCGTTGGCGGAAGGCGGCAAAGTCGGACTGGTTGGCGAGGGCGCGGAACTGGGTGAGGTTCTCATCGGGCGCAACCGGCGCGATCAGTCCGCGCAGCCGCGCCGCGCGCGCCTTGAGCGCCTCGCACTCCAGCTCCGCGATCATCGCCTCGACCCCGCCAAGATCAAGCGTGCCGCCCTCGATCTCACGCGAGAGATCGAGGCTGAGCTGAAACACCGGGTTGAACAGCGGGGTTTCTGCGGTGCGCGCGTGCAGGACCTGGAGGCGGTCGAGAAGATCGGCGGCGGTTTTCACCGCCCCAGCCTGGCCGCCGCCCGCGCCGCCGCCTCGATCGCCGCAACATCGGGCGGGCCTTTGCCGACCACCCAGCTGCCGCCGACGCACAGCACCGGCTCGAAGCTCAACCACTCGGGCGCAGTTGCTGCAGTGATCCCGCCGGTCGGGCAAAACTTGCACTGGTAAAACGGCGCAGCGAGCGCCTTGAGCGCGGGCAGGCCGCCGCTGGCCATCGCCGGGAAGAACTTGAAGTGGGTCAGCCCCAGGTCGAGCCCGCTCATGATATCGCCCGCGTTGGCGGTGCCGGGCAGGAACGGCACCCCGGCTTCGCGCGCGGCGTGACCGAGACGTTCGGTGAGCCCCGGCGAAACGATGAATTCGGAGCCCGCGTCGAGCGCGGCGGCGAGCTCGTGCGGGTTGGTCACCGTCCCCGCCCCGACGATCGCGCCTTCGACCCCGCGCATCGCCCGGATCGCGTCGAGCGCGCAGGGCGTGCGCAGC
This sequence comes from Novosphingobium sp., assembly GCA_031370045.1. Lineage (GTDB taxonomy): Bacteria > Pseudomonadota > Alphaproteobacteria > Sphingomonadales > Sphingomonadaceae > Novosphingobium. The sequence goes on from JANMPV010000181.1 coordinate 2,886, forward strand.
GTCACCTCGAGTACACGCAAGCCGCCTGCCACCAGCGCCCGCGCCACCGGCTCAGCGTGCGCCAAATCGTCGATTACCAGCACCGGGATCACCGGCGAGGTACGCATCA
>JANMPV010000251.1:0-3591 GCA_031370045.1 Novosphingobium sp.
TGCGGAACTGATCGGCGTATTCGCGCCCGGTCAGCTGGCCAAGCTGGCTTGCCAACTGCCCGACCAGCGGATCGCTCGCGGCCAGCTTGCCGGGCACGATCTGGTCGAGCCGAACCACGAACCAGCCGCCGTTGCGCGGCGCATCGAGGCGCTTGGTGGTCTTCTGGGCCATGCTGAAAAGCAGCGCCACCGGGGGGATCACTTTGCCCGATGCGGCGACGTCCTTGCGCGTCGCGTCGATCGTTTCGGTGCGCGCGGCACCCGCACCCGCGGCGCGCAGGGCTTCGGCCAGCGGCATGCCTTTGGCGATCGCGGCGAGGGTCTTGTCGGCGGCACCACGAGCGGCAACCGCGCCTTGCTCACGCGCCCAGTCGGCGGCGATGACGGGCCGGATCGCGGCCAGCGTCGGAGGCGCGGCGGGGGATATGTCGGCGGCCTCGAACACCACGAAGCGTTTGCCCGGGACGATTTCGGCCAGCTGCGGCTTGCCCTCGCCGTCCATCAGAAACACTGTCTGGAGCACGCGGGCCAGGTCGGCCGGAACCGCCTCGCCCGGCTTGCCGAAGACTTTGCCGTCGGCAGTCAGCGGGGCAGTGACGAGCGGGGTTACGGCGAGTTCCTTCGCGACGTCGCCGATGGTGCCACCCTTGTCGAGTTCCTCTTCGATCCGCGCGGTAAAGTCGCTCAGCGCGTCGCGCTTGAGCTTGACCGAGATCTGATCGACCAGCTCGCCGCGCACCTGCTCAAGCGAACGCGCCGCCTTTTCGGTCACCGCGTCAACCCTGACCACATGCCAGCCCAGCCCGCTTTTGGCCGGAACCGCGAGCGACCCCTTTGGCGCGGCGAACACCGCCTGTGCCACCGCCGCAGAGGCCTGTGCGGTCATCTGCTCGCGGGTGACCGCAGCCTGGCTGGGGAGCAGGCCCTTGGCGCGCGCCGCGGCATCGAGCTTGGCACCGCCTGCAACTTCGGCCGCCAGCGCCTTGGCCGCGGCTTCGGTGGGGACGATCACCTGGGTCAGGGCGCGCGTCTCGGACGCAGCATAGGTCGCTTTGTTGGCATTGTAGGCGCTGAGGATTTCGGCATCGGTCGGCGCGCGGGCGGCTTTGATCGCGTCGTCGGCGAACACCGCATAGCGGATGCTGCGGCGTTCGGGCACGATGTAGCTACCGGTGTGGACCTTGAAGTATTGCGCCAGCACCGCGTCGGACGGCGCAGCCTTGGGCGCAAACGCCTCGGACGGGATGAACGCGATCATGCCGTGGCGCTTTTCGAGCGTCAGTTCGCCATAGCGCTGGGCGAGCGAGGCAGGGGTGGTCGCGCCGAACGCCACCGGCACCAGCACCTGCTTGGCGACGAGCCCTTGCGCGATGTCCTCGCGCACCTGAGCGTCGGTCAGCCGCTGCTGCGAGAGCACGCTGCGGTATTGCTTGTCGTTGAAATTGCCGTCGGGTCCGAGGAACGCGGGAATCTTGGCCAGTTCGCTGCCGACCAGCGCATCGCTCGCGACGATCCCCACCTTGCGCCCGAAATCGTAGATCGCGTTGCGGTCGATCATCGAATCGAGCACCTGGGTGATCGCGCCCGAGGCGACGTAGCTCTGCATGGTCAGCGTGGGGTTCTGCTTGCGATCGCCGTCGAAGGCATTGCTGACCGCCTGGCTGAGCGCGCCCGTGCCGATCGTCTGATCGCCGACTTTGGCTGCGCGATCGCCCCCGGCGACGCCCGAGAAGTTCGATCCGGTGATGTCGGATGCGGCGAACGCGATCGCGATCAGCGCCACGAACGCCAGCGTGATGGCGATCCCGACTTTCGACTGGAACATCGAGCGGAAGAAAGTGAGCAAGGAAATCTCCGGTCAGAAGCCCGCATGAGTGAGGCAAAGGCGCGAGGCGGCAAGGCGGGCTGGCTCTAAGACGCAATCCGCGCGGCTTCAAGCGCCGAGCAGCGGCCAGGGCGGGGCGGGGCGGGGGATTGCTCGGATTTGCTTCTTTGCAAGCGCCCCCCCGTTTGTTAGCGGCCCGCGACCCTTCCTTCGTCCAGCACTGGTTTGCCGTCTTATGAGCACCCTCCCGTATATTGTCGGCAACTGGAAGATGAACGGCGCGCGCGCGCTGCTGTCCGAGGCGCGGGCGATCGACCGTGCGGCGGCGCGCTATCCCGGGGTTGCGGTGGCGCTGGCCCCGCCCGCCACGCTGATCGCCGCGCTGCGCGAAGCGGTGAGCGTGATCGGGGTGGGTGGCCAGGATTGCCACGCCGAGGCCAAAGGCGCGTTCACCGGCGATATTTCTGCGGCCCAACTCAAGGACGCCGGCGCCGATTTCGTCATCGTCGGCCATTCCGAACGTCGCGCCGGGCACGGCGAGAGCGATGCCCAGGTCAAGGCCAAGGCCGAGGCCGCGCTTGAATGCGGGCTCGGGGTGATTCTGTGCGTCGGCGAATCGCTGGCCGAGCGCGACGGCGGGCAGGCCGAGGGAATCGTCGCGCGCCAGATCGATGGTTCGCTGCCGCAGGGCGATGCCGCGGCGGCAGGCGTGCCCGAGCGGTTTGCGGTGGCTTACGAGCCGGTCTGGGCGATCGGCACCGGGCGGGTCGCGGCGGTCGAGGACGTAGTTGCGATGCATGGCGTTCTGCGCGAGCGGCTGGTCGCTGCCTATGGCGATGTCGGCAAGCTGGTGCGGATCCTCTACGGCGGCTCAGTCAACGCCGGCAACGCTGCTGCGCTGCTGGGCGCCGAAGGGGTTGGCGGGGCGCTGGTCGGCGGGGCCAGCCTGACCGCCGAAGCGTTCCTCCCGATCGTCGCCGCAGCCGGGGGCGAGCCGGTCGATTAGTTTCAAATCCTCCCCGAGCTTGCTCGGGGAGGGGGACCGCCCGCGAAGCGGATGGTGGAGGGGTACTCGCAGTACGGGACCCCTCCGTCAGTCGCTACGCGACTGCCACCTCCCCGAGACAAGCTCGGGGAGGATTGCGAAACGTCGGCTCCGCGCCTAAACGCGCCGCGAAACCACACAATCTGCGGGACCGCCCCTCATCATGTCGCTGTTCATTTTCCTGACCGTCCTCCAGGCGCTGGTCGCCGCCGCGCTGGTGCTGGTGATCCTGATTCAGCGCTCCGAGGGTGGCGGACTGGGCGTCGGCGGCAGCCCCGGCGGGCTGATGTCGGCGCGCGGCGCGGCCAACTTCCTGACCCGCATGACGACAGTCCTCGCGACGATGTTCGTGATCCTCAGCATCGCGCTGGCTGCGGTTGCGGTGGGCGCCGCTTCGGGGACCAAGGTCGATACCTCGCTCAAGCGCGGCGCGCCCGTCGGCGCCCCGGCGGGCGCCCCGGCGCCGCCGCTAAACAACGATCCGCTCGCCGGGGTGGGCGGCGCTCCCGCTCCGGCGCTCGTGACTCCCGCACCCAGCGCCAGTCCGGTGCCTGCCAACGATCCGCTCAAGGGCGCCGCCCAATAGGCGGCACGCTGCGCGAAAGCGTCGCTGGGGTTTCATCTCTGTGGACTTGCGCTGCGGAGCCCTTCCCCGCGCGCCATCTGGCGTTTAAGGCCCAATTCCCATGGCGCGGTATATCTTCATCACCGGCGGCGTGGT
>JANMPV010000296.1:0-3390 GCA_031370045.1 Novosphingobium sp.
CCTTGTCGCCAGGTGCGCGACCGCCATCACGGTGTATTGTGCGTTGACCCCGATGCATGCGGGAAACACGCTGGCGTCAGCCACCAGCACGTTGGTGGAACCGTGGACCTTGCCCTTGAGATCGACCACGCCCTTTTTCGGATCGGCATTGATCGGGTTGCCGCCGTGGGGGTGGGCGCTGGAAAGGGTAACGTCGTCCTTGGACTTGATGTTGGCCTTGAAGAACGCTTCGATGTCCTCACCCCGGCGCAGCGCCTTGCCCGTGCGGATCGCGGGCCACACTTCGAGTGCTCCCCCGGCAAAGTGGACCGCGGAAAGCGTCGCCAGGGCACGACGGATCAGGGCGACGTCGCCGGGCTTTTCCTCGAACTTGAGGCGCTGGCGATCACCCGTCAGTTTGCCGCGGCGATCGAAGGGAATAAGGATCCCCGCCGAACGGGTCCGGCTGTAACTGCGCATCCGCCGGTCCATCTCCTCGAACCAACCGCCCAGCAGCATCGATTGCGACTGGGGCGGCTGGAAATGCGATTCGATCCAGAAATCCCCGCAATCGACTGCGGTGGTCATCTGGCTTTCATCCCACGCGGGGGTGAACGTGGGACTATCCGGCATCAGCGCAACGATCGGTGACGCGACGTTGAGCGAGATGTCCTTGCCGGTGCCTTCGATTCCGCTGGCGTCGAGCAGTTTCGATGACGCGATTGTCCCCGCGGCCACCACGACCCCGCGCCGAACCCCGATTATCCGCTCATGGTCTTCGTCACCGACCTTGACCATGACCGCGACGGCCGAGCGCGGCGCGTTTTTGGTGGGCGGGTCGGCGAAGAGAATCCGGGTGACCTTGCTTTCCGCCAGGATGCGCGCGCCGTTGTGGCAGGCCGCTGGCAGAAACGTCTGACCCATCGCGTTCTTGCGACCGAACGGGCAGCCGGTATTGCAATACCCGCTGCTCGCGCAGGCGTCCGCCGATCCCGCCACCCCGAAGTTGCGCGGGAACACGTCGGCATGCGCCCCCTGAATCCAGGCTTCGGTCCGTCCAGCAGCGAACGTGGCCCAGGCATTGGTAAGATGCGTGCCGTTACCGCGCCGCATCCGCGGACTGGCCGGAGAAAGTGACAGCGCCTGTGCTATTTCGGCATAGGCCTGATCGAGATTGGCACGCCCGATGTCGGCACCGATCCGCACCCATTCGGCGAAGGGATCGGACTTGGTGGTGTTGTGCAGCGGCTCGCCCGCCATGCGCAGGCAGATGCCGTTGTTGATCGTCGGCGAGCCGCCGACATTACGACCCTGGAAGATCACGATATCGCGATCGACCGTGGTCTGCAGCGCGCCGTTTTTGTAAAGCTTCGCGCCCATCCGCCGCTCTTCGGTGGTAATCGTCGATGTAGGCATGAACGGCCCCGCCTCGATCACCAGCACCTCGCCATGCGCCGACAGGTTGTGCGCGGCAACCGCACCGCCCGAACCCGAACCGACCACCACGTAATCGACCTCGGCGGGTATCTGAAACGGATTGAGAACGTGCGCCGGGTTGATATCGACCCCGGTGCGCAAGGTGAGCTGGGGCTCGCTGGCGGCGCGGGTCCGGAATTTGGGCAGGGTAAAGCCAATCTGGCGATGGACCGGATTATGCTCGTTGCCGGCTTCGTCTCCCGGCAGCCAGTGCCCGTAATAGCCCGCGTAGATGATCGCCTTCACCCGCGCAAAATCGCGCCGCAAACTGCTGGTGTTCGGTGCGTTTAGCCGTTGTTCGATTCGGAAACGGCGATGAGCAACCTCGAGATCGTTGAAGTCGGGACCCAGCCCGATGATCCCCACGGGCAGCAAAGTCAGCAAGAGCTTCATGTCGTCGACGGGTGAGCCGCCGATCAGTTCGAACTGCTTTGAGAAATTGGCCACGATCTGCGGGATCGGGATCGCCATCTCGGTAAACCCGTCGAACAGGGTCTCGACAAGTCGTTCGACGAACAGAAGCTGGTGTTGATTGAAGGGCGAGGCCATGCTGGATTCCGATCGCGAAGTGCAGAAGTCGGACCCGGGCTTTTTTGCTCTGGAAGCGATTGCTAGCCGTTGGCGCGGGGAAAGCAACCCACGGCGCGCAGTCAGATGATCGCGTCGCCCATGCCGATCTTCGCACCATCGGTGACGATTACCCGGTCACCGAGCCGCGCGGTGGCGAACAACTTGGCGGCGAAGCCATCGGGTACCCCGATGCAGCCGTGGGTGACATAGCCGTTCTCCACTTTGGTCGAGTGGATCGAAACCCCGTCGTTGGTCAGCCGCAGCATATAGGGCATCGGCGCTTCATACAGGTTGGAGACATGATCGCGGTCTTTCTCGGTGATCGGGAACACCCCCAGCGGCGTCGGCGTGTCGCCATAGCCGGTGAGGATCGCGGTGGCGCCGATCTCGTACCCGTCGCGGAACACCGAGAGGACGTTGGCCTTGAGATCGACGGTCACCACCGTGGTCCCGGTGGCGGGCGCGCCCTGCTCGTCCCAGTGCCATTCGCCGTGCTTGATCGCGCCGTCGATCGGCAGGATGCGCTTGACTTCGAACTGCGCGGCGGGGGCCGCGGGGCTGGGCGCGACGGGCACCGCAGACTTGGGCGCCAACACGATCCGCTGCATTGCGGGCGCCGCAGCATCGCCGCGTGACGGCAGGCCCTCGACCAGCACCAGCATCGAGACGAACGCAGCCGCGGCGAGCGAAATGCTCGATCCGGTCCACAGGGTGCGGCGTGACGGCTGGGACATGGTTTAACCTCTTGTTGACCATAGCATGGCGCGCCGCCCGGCGTGAGGCCAGCGATTCGCTGCGCGTGTACCGCGGCGGGATCGCTTGCGCGGACAAGTTAACGCGCAAACCTGTGTTACAATGTGATTCTTTGCGCTTGGCAATCACACTGTGGTGTGAGACAGCTGCGCGATGTCCACACAACTCATCGATCGCGTCCGCCGTCTCGTCACCGATGGCGGCATGTCCCGTTCGGGCCTCGCCCGCGCTGCGGGGCTCCACGCCAACACCTTGCGCGATCTGACCGAGGACGCCTGGAACCCCACCGCCGACACGCTCGGCAAGCTCGAGCGGTTCCTGTTCTCGAACGACGACACGCCCTCGCTGGTCCCGATCGAGGAGATCATCGACGAGGCACGCAACGGGCGGATGTTCATCCTGGTCGACGACGAAGACCGCGAGAACGAGGGCGATCTGATCATCCCGGCGCAGATGGCGACGCCCAATGCGATCAACTTCATGGCGACCCACGGCCGCGGCCTGATCTGCCTGGCGATGGCCAAGTCGCGGGTCGATCAGTTGGGCCTCGAACTGATGAGCCGCGCCAACGGCACCCGCCACGAAACCGCGTTCACCGTCTCGATCGAGGCG
>JANMPV010000307.1:0-2185 GCA_031370045.1 Novosphingobium sp.
ACACCCATCGCCGTGGTCAACCGCTCCATCACCTCCGATCCATCGCGCGGCAGGGCCTTGCGCAAATAGTCGTGATCGTGGCGTTCATAGGCCCCCGCGGAAACGAGGTAGTAGCGCTGCGGGCCGGACTTGTAGACGGTGAATTCGGCGCGAACACCGCCTTTGGCGGTAAGCAGATAGGACAGCGAAACGCGCCCGATTTTTTTGGGCACGGCGTTGGTCAGCAGGCCATCGAGCCAGCTTTCCGCCCCGGGACCGGATATTTCGCACTTCGCGAACGCGCTCATGTCCTGAAGACCAACATTTTCATGAACATGGCGGCACTCGTTGCCAACATGCTCGAAATAGTTGGAGCGCCGGAACGACCACTTCTCGCGGATCGGTTCGCTATCGCCTGTCGCGGGGTGATTGTGTTTGAGCAACACATCGGGCCGGTCCAGCTCGGCCTCGCTCAATGCATAATCCGCCGGCGCGAACCAGTTAGGCCGCTCCCATCCGAACACCGATCCGAACACCGCGCCCAACGCCTTCATCCGGTCATAACACGGCGTGCGGCGCAGCGCGCGCCCGGCCTCGCGTTCCTCATCGGGATAATGAACGGTGAACACCTTGGCATAGGCTTCTTCGTTCTTCTCGATCAGATAGCCACGCCCGGCGTAGTCTCCGAAACGGCGCGGATCGACCCCCATCATGTCGATCGTCGGTTCGCCATCGACAATCCAGTGGGCCAGCTGCCATCCCGCGCCACCCGCGGCGGTAACTCCGAAGCTGTGGCCTTCGTTGAGCCAGAAATTCTTGAGACCCCAGGCCGGACCGACGATCGGCGAGCCATCGGGGGTATAGGCGATCGCCCCGTTGTAAACGCGCTTGATCCCAACTTCGCCAAAGGCCGGAACCCGTTCCATCGCGGCCAGAATATCAGGCTCGAGCCGCTCCAGCGCGTCGGGGAACAGCTCATACTCGCTGGTCGCAGCCGGGCCATCGACGTAGCAGGCGGGTGCGCCCAATTCATAGGGGCCAAGCAGCAGCCCACCCGCTTCCTCGCGCATATAGTACGAGGCGTCGGATTCGCGCAGCACGCCCATTTCTGGGAGACCCTGCCGCTTGCGCTCGATGATCGCGGGATGTTGTTCGGTAACGATGTACTGGTGCTCGACCGGGATCACCGGGATGTCGAGCCCGACCATCGCCCCGGTCTGGCGGGCGAAATTGCCCGAACAGGAAATCACATGCTCACAGGTGATTTCGCCCGCAACGCCATCGGCTTCGGTCGAAACCAGCCACTCGCCCGAGGGCAGTTGGGTAATCGCGGTGACGGTGGTGTTACGATGGATGGTTGCCCCGCGCTGACGCGCGCCCCGAGCCAGCGCCTGGGTCAGATCGGCCGGTTGGATATAGCCGTCGTCGGGATGCTGGATCGCGCCGAGCACGCCTTGGGTATCGCACAACGGCCAGATTTCCCTGACCTGATCGGGAGTGAGAAAGTTGACGTCTACCCCGATCGTGCGGGCGACCCCGGCATAGTATTGATACTCGTCCATCCGATCCATGGTGGTGGCAAGGCGGATGTTGCTGACTTTGGAGAAGCCGACGTTGAGCCCGGTTTCCGCTTCGAGGCTGGGGTAGAACCCGACCGAATACTGATGCAGCTTGCCGACCGAATAGCTGAGGTTGAACAGCGGCAGCAGCCCGGCCGCATGCCAGGTTGATCCCGACGTCAGTTCCTTGCGCTCGAGCAGGACGGCGTCGCTCCAGCCCAGTTTTGCAAGGTGATAGAGCGTGCTGACACCGACCACGCCGCCACCGATCACCACTGCCCGTGCCGTCGACTTCATTCGATTGGCCTGTCTGATTGGGATACAGCGCAGCTATGTCAGGCCAGGCCCAACCGCGACAGCCGCCACGGGGTTTTTCAGTACCCTATGGCTTATTCTAATAGTTTAGATAAGTCACCCCAGTCAATATCGCCCCCGATCAGCGCGGACGGGATTTGCGGTTGGCGGCGCGATCTGAAAGGGTGTCTGCAGGCGCATCGCCAAGGGGGCAAGCTTGACACCAAACACCGAACCGATGGGCGAAGATCGCGCGGCCAACCAACTCAGCCGCTCGCTCAAGTCACGCCATGTTTCGATGATCACTTTTGGCGGGATTATTGGCGCCGGGCTGTTTGTCGGCTCCTCCACCG
>JANMPV010000368.1:0-2380 GCA_031370045.1 Novosphingobium sp.
AGGCGATGATGAAGATCGGCAGGAACGCGAAATACAGTGCGACCTGAAAATTGCCCTGGCGGCTGCGCACGAACCATGAATAGATCGCGCCCAGGCAATACCCCCACAGTGCGCACCACAACGCCACCCCGGCGTAGCCCAGCTGCATCCACCCGTAGCCGGGCAACGAATAGGTCATGCCGATCGGATTGCCATAGTCGAACAGGTTGAACATCTTGATCGGCGAACCGATCGGCTTGTTCGTCCACAGTACGCGCGGGACGGGCTCGGTGAGCACCTGGAGGTTGTCGATGAAATAGCCGTAGGTGCCGGTCTTGCGCGGTACGGTTTCGACGAGGTATTCGAAGAATTCCATGTTGGCCCAGTCCATGGTCTCCATGAACGCGGTCGATTCGCGCAATTCGATGATCTTGCCATCGTCCAGGAAGGTGCGAACCGCGCCGCGTTCCTGGCCCAGGACGTAGAAGCCCGTCGTCAGGGGAACCATCAGGACGAACATCCACAGCGACGGCCAGCGGCGCTTGCTGTCGAACATCCACAGCATTCCCGCAGCGACGCAGGCCACGATGAATGGGCCGCGTCCGCCGGTACCCGCGCGCACGGTCACAAACACCAGCAGCGGCAGGAACGACCACCAGCGAAAGCGGAAAGTCCACGCCAGCAGCACCGAGAGTGGCACGAGCATGAGCTGCGCTTCGAGCAGCCAACCGTTGGAGGCGGTGTTGATCGACACGCCGGTGTGGACGTCGAGCCGCATCCCGACATAGCCGCTGGTGTAGACGGTGACGATCGAGGCCACAGCGATCGGTGCGATCAGCCCGATCGCCAGCAGGAACGCCGGAATCAGGCGCTTGCGATGCGCGATTTCGGCCGGACCCTGGCGAAAGATCAGCGGCGCGCTGCCGCCTTTCCAGGCCCCGGCGACGAACGCCAGCAACCCCAGGTTGGCACAGATGATAACGGTCGACTTGACGTCCGGCGACGGATTGAACCGATAGACGCGATACAGAAAATCATAGTGCTGCCAATACGCGAAAATCGGTCTCAACGTGAACACGATACCATGGAATACCAAGTAAAGTGATATAGGGTGATAGATGGATGAGAAATCCTGCCTTAAATATACAATAGTCACGACAAGAAAAATCGCAACGGACGCCAAGAGCAAGATTGGATACATAAGGTCGTTATTCCTCTTGATGCGCCATAGCACGCCCGCTCCCGGCTTCCAGCACAAAGTCGCGCGGTGACGCTCCGCCGCGCGGCCAAACGCAACCGATCCCGCCGCGAGCCGATTTCATCGGTGCAGACCGGCACGACTGACGCTAAGGGCGAGCGGTGCAATCCCCAGCCGATTCCATCCGCCCGCCCGCAGCGCTGCTCCACCCGGCGAGCTCTCGCCCGGCAAGCCCCCGCATTGTTCTGGCGGCGGCAGGCGCGGTGCTGGTGGCGCTGGCGATCCTGATCGCGGTCTCGCCGCAGATCCTGATCTACGATGAACGCTACTATATGGAATCGAGCTACACCCTCGCCGCGCATTTTGATCTGCTGGGGCCGCTGCGGACCCCGCTCGATCTGGCTGCCGGGCCGCTCTACCCGTATGTCCACGTTCTGCTGGCACCGTTAACCAAGCTTCAGGTTCCAGCGGTGCGCTATGTCAACTGGGCGGCGCTCATGGCGGTGCTGGGGTGCTCGTGGCGGACGCTGGCGCTGCTTGGCTATCGCGACGCGGCGGCGCGCGCGGCAATGCTGCTTGCGGTGCCGATGATCGGACCGACATCGGGGATGGCGCTGACCGAGCTCCCGGCGATGGCGATGGCTTCGCTCAGCGTGCTGGCGGTTGCGGAGGCGGTTGCGGCGCCCGCGCCGCGCCGGGCATGGCTGTGGTGGACGCTGAGTGGGGTGGCTGCGGGCTTTGCGATCCTCGGGCGACAGACCTATCTACCCGCGCTGCTCGGCTTCGCGCTGGTCGGCTGGCAACGCCCAGCCCAGCGCGGCGGGGCTGGGCTGGCGATCCTGCTCGCGGTCGCTCTGGTCTTGCCGTTGATCGTCATCTGGGGTGGACTTTCGCCCCCGACGCAGGTTCCGGCGATGCGTTCGATCGCTCCAGAACACGGCGTTCTGGCCTTCATCTATCTTGCCTGCGCGACTTTGTTGATCGCGCCGAGCTTTTTCGCGGCGGCGATCGCCACGCCCCGACGGGGGTTGATCGCTGCAGTGTTCGCGCTGCTTGCGGGCTTGGCGGCGGCGGCGGGTGCGATCCAGTTTCCAGTCGCCGCGCGGGTCATTGCAGCAGTCCCGCCGGGGTTGCAGGTGCCCACCGACCTTGCCTTGCGCGCAGGGACGACAGGGGCGGCGGCGCTGTTCATGGTCGCCGCGG
>JANMPV010000446.1:0-1733 GCA_031370045.1 Novosphingobium sp.
CGCGCTCAACAACTCGTTCGGGTTCGGCGGGACCAACGCCAGCCTGATCGTCAAGGCGGTCGAGGACTAGCCGCGGTTTCGCGTCCACCACCAATCCCGTTCATGTCGAGCGAAGTCGAGACACGCTGCGCAACCGTCGAGCCTGGTGCGGCGTCCCTCGACTTCGCTCGGGATGAGCGGCGTTAGAGACTGACGAGATGTCCAAGAAAATAATTGCCTCGCTGGTCATCCTCGCTCTCCTCGCCGCAGGCCTGTGGTTGCGCGGCTGGTACGGTTCAGGCCCGCTCGAACAGCAAACCGCGTTCATCGTGCCCGATGGCTCGACCCTGACCAGCGTTGCAGCCAAGCTGGAAAAGGAAGAGGCAATCGGCTCGGCAGCCTCGTTCCTGACCCGCGCCAAGATTCTCGGCGGCCCGGCCCCGATCAAGGCCGGTGAGTTCCTGCTCCCCGCCCACGCCAGCAACGCGACGATCCTTTCTACGCTCCAGTCGGGCAAGGCGCTGCGGCGGCTGGTGGCGGTGCCCGAGGGTATGCCATCGATCATGGTGTGGGACCGGCTGATGGCGCAACCGTTGCTGACCGGCACGATCCCGGTGCCCGAGGATGGATCGATTCTGCCCAACAGCTACGATTTCGAACGCGGTGAGACGCGCGCCGCCGTAGTCGCGCGGATGCAGGTGGCGATGCGCAAAGTGCTGGCCGAAGCCTGGGCCAAGCGCGCACCCAACCTGGTGGTCAAAACCCCGCAGGAAGCACTCACGCTGGCCTCGATCGTCGAGAAGGAGACCGGCAAGGCATCCGAACGGCGGATGGTTGCGGGGCTCTATTCGAACCGCCTGCGCACCGGAATGCTGCTCCAGGCCGACCCCACGATCATCTACCCAATCACGCGCGGCAAACCGCTCGGCCGCCGCATCCGCCAGTCCGAGATTGCCGCGATCAACGATTACAACACCTATTCGATGGTCGGGCTGCCCAAGGGTCCGATCACCAACCCGGGCAAGGCCTCGATCGAAGCGGTGCTGAACCCCGCGCAGACCGAGGCGCTGTACATGGTCGCTGACGGCACCGGCGGGCATGTGTTCGCGACCACCTTGGCCGAACACAACGCCAACGTGGCCAAGTGGTTCGCGCTGAGAAGGGCGCGAGGGGAGTTGTAAGTCCTCTCCGGCCAGCGGAAGGGATCAAGGCTCCACGATCTTGAACGGCCCCGGAATCGGATCGAGCGCGCCGGCCAGCGCCTCCACCGCGCTGCGGTCACCCTCGATCTTGAGCCCGGCGGCTTCAAGCTGGGCCAGCGGCACCTTGAGAAACAGCAGCCCCAGGATCAGCCGCCGCGGGCCGGTGAGCGTGGCGTCGGGCCGCTCGGCGCGGGTGTCGCGTCCGAACAGCGTGGTCGCGCCCGTTTCGAGGCTGGCCTGCTCCTGGCGATCGGGGAAGACCAGATCGAGCGCCACGCGCGCCCTTCCAAGCTTCGCCGGATCGTAGCGGGTTGCCGCCGAATCGAGCAGCAGCCGGGTCGGCACCGCAGAAATCACGTCCTCGTTCTGGCTGACGCGCGCGGGTCCCTTCACCGCTTCGCGCAAATCCTTCGCCGCGCTGAGGAACTGGTTTCGCCAGATCGCGCTCTCGGCCTGATAGCCCTGCTGTTCGTAGCTGTCGGCCAGCGCCTCGCGCGCCGCAGTGTTGGCGGGATCGGCGAAAACCAGCTTGTCGAGCAGGTCCGACGACCA
>JANMPV010000448.1:0-9376 GCA_031370045.1 Novosphingobium sp.
ACCTATCGCACGATCAACACCGAAGTGCTCGGCTGGATCGTTTCCCGGCTCGAAGGCCGCCGCGCGCACGAGGTTTATGCACAGCGCATCTGGCAGCCGCTTGGGATGGCCGACGATGCCGACATGCTGGTCGATCCCGCAGGCACCCCGTTCACCGGCGGCGGGCTCAACCCGACCTTGCGCGATATGGCCCGGTTCGGCGAGGCGATGCGCAACGATGGCCGGATCGGCAAGGCGCAACTGCTCCCCGCTGCGCCGATCTGTGCAATCAAGGTGGGCGCAGCAGGCACCGACGCCACCCATTCGCCGCACCCCAGCCTGACCGACCTGGTTTATCGCAGCCAGTGGTGGTTCTTTACCAACGGCAACCCGGTGTTTTCCGCGCGCGGGATTCACGGCCAGGCGATTTACGTCGATCCCGCCGCCGAGCTGGTCATCGCCCGATTCGCTTCGCATCCGGTTGCTGCAAACCCGGCCAACGATCCGCAGACTTTGGCGGGTTTCCGTGCGCTGGCCGCGCATTTATCGCAGAAATGAGCCGCGGGCCCCTTTTCACTTGCAGTTCATCCCCCCCGCCTTATAGCCGCCCCTCGCTGCCCCATGGGGACTTCCAGACCGCAAGGCAGCTTGTCGAAACTAACGTTTGGGGGTCCCTTGAGTTGCACACCTATCCCGATGCATCGGCTGTAATCCGCGCCACTTCGCCGGACCAACCCGTTATCCTCAACCGCCCGCACGCAGCGCGGCGCGCCGCCCGTTTCTTCATCGAGAAGTTTCCGGGGCGTACGCTCTATGCGGTCAAGGCGAATCCTTCGGCCGATCTGCTGCGGGTGCTGTGGGATTCGGGCATCACCCATTACGACGTCGCCTCGATTGCCGAAGTGCGTCTGGTCCGGGCGACTTTGCCCGAGGCGGCGCTGTGCTTCATGCACCCGGTCAAGACCGCCAGCGCGATCCGTGAGGCTTACGCCGTCCACGGCTGCCGCGTGTTCAGCCTTGATACGCTGGAAGAGCTTGAGAAGATCGTCGCCGCGACCGATGCCGCCGAAGACCTGACCCTGTGCGTGCGTCTGCGCGTCTCGTCGGAATACTCCGAGCTGAGCCTGGCCGCCAAGTTCGGGGCCGATCTGACCGAAGCCCCCGCGCTGCTCCAGGCGACCCGCCAGGCTGCCGACAGCCTGGGCGTGTGCTTCCACGTCGGCTCGCAATCGATGAGCCCGCACGCTTATGTCCAGGCGCTGGAAAAGGTTCGCGCGGCGATCGTCGATGCCTCGGTGCTGGTCGATGTGATCGACGTCGGCGGGGGCTTCCCCTCGATCTATCCGGGGATGGAGCCGCCGCCGCTTGAAGATTACTTCGGGATCATCGACCGCACCTATGAATCGCTGCCGATCTCCTACTCGGCCGAGCTGTGGTGCGAGCCGGGCCGCGCGCTGTGCGCCGAATACAATTCGCTGATCGTGCGCGTCGACAAGCGTCGCGGGAGCGAGCTGTTCATCAACGACGGCGCCTATGGCGCGCTGTTCGATGCCGCGCACGTCGGCTGGCGGTTCCCCGTAAAGCCGCTGCGTGAAGGCGCCAACGATACCGGGGCAGCAGCCAGCGAGGCATTCAGCTTCTATGGCCCGACCTGCGACGACCTCGACCATATGGAAGGCCCGTTCGACTTGCCGGCCGACACCC
The DNA here is from genome assembly GCA_031370045.1 of Novosphingobium sp. GTDB lineage: Bacteria > Pseudomonadota > Alphaproteobacteria > Sphingomonadales > Sphingomonadaceae > Novosphingobium. The sequence continues at coordinate 1,684 of JANMPV010000448.1, forward strand.
GCGCTGGCGATTACATCGAGATCGGCATGCTCGGCGCTTATGGCGCGGCGATGAAAACCGCGTTCAACGGCTTTGGCGAAAACGAAGTCCACGAGGCGAGCGACGAGCCGATGGCCAGCCAGTACCGCGGCGACCGGCGCGATCCGCGCGTTTCGGACAATGTGGTGAGTTTGCGCTGAGCTGGGGCGGGGCGGGCCAATAATGCAGAGGGTTGGAAGTAAGCTCGATCAAGCCCGTATCCGCGCTCCTCAGCCCCCCAACCCGACCCAGGTCAACCTCAGCCCCAGCGCGATCATCAGCCAGTAGACCAGCACATAGAACCGCGCGGTTTCGATCCGGCGGATCAGCCAGATTCCTGCGAAGGTGCTGGCGATCGCCAGCGGGACCAGCGCCGCGGCGGTCAGCAGCACCGGGCGGGTCAGCGCGCGCAGTCCGATGTAGGCGGGCAGCTTGACCCAGTTGATGATCGCAAACAGCACCGCCTGGGTTGCGGCAAAGCGGATATGCGCCAGCCCACGCGGAGTGACCCACATCTGGAACGGCGGGCCGCCGGCGTGGGCGATCTGGCTGGTGAAGCCGGTCGCCACGCCGAACAGCGATCCGACCGGCCCTGGTGATCGGCTTGGGGCGACTATCCGACCGCCGCGCCCGCGCCACAGTCGCCACGCACCAAAACCAAAGGTAATGGTGCCCAGCGCGGTCATCAGCGCGCGCTCATCGACGTTGGCGGCGAAGAACCAGCCAAGCCCCACCCCGATCAGCGCGCCGGGCAGCATCCATGCGACAATCCAGCGATCCCAGTCATGGCGGAAGTTCCAAACCCCGATCACGTCCTGGACGATCAGGATCGGCAGCAGCAGCGCCGCCGCCGTCGTCGGCGGCAGGACCAGCGCCAGCAGCGGCGTGGCCAGCGCGCCGAGCCCGGCGAACCCGCCCTTGGCCAGCCCGACCACGATCACCGCCAGAACGGTCACGGCAAGCGTCAGCGGGTCGCTCAACAGCATCGCGCTCGCTTAGCGGGCGGTCGGCGGAAGGGAAGATGCAAACAAGGGAGCGAAGCGCTTTCCTAAATCGTCTGGGAATGGCATCGCGGCGGGATGAACCGAACCGCCATCCTCCCGCTCGCGCTGATCCTTTCCACCCCGGTCCTTGCTGCGCCCGTGCCCAACCCCCAACAGATCGCCGCCGCCGCGCTCAAAGCGGCGCCGGTGTGGGATGGGCACAACGATGTTCCCGAACAACTGCGCGACCGGACGGGCGATATGCTCGAAGGGTTCGACTTCACCGACACCCGCAACACCGCCCGCGATGGCAAGATCGCGATGCACACCGATCTTACGCGGCTCAAACAGGGCCACGTCGGCGCGCAGTTCTGGTCGGTCTACGTCGACTATAAGTTGCCTGAACCCGAGGCGGTGCGCCAGACGATCGAGCAGATCGACACGATCAAGCGGCTGATCGCGCGCTATCCCGGCGAGATGGTGCTGGCGACGAGTTCGGCCGATGTCGAACGCGCGTGGAAGTCGGGCAAGATCGCCTCGCTGATCGGGATGGAGGGCGGCGGGTCGATCGGCGGATCGCTCGCGGTGCTGCGTCAGATGCACGCGCTGGGCGCGCGCTACATGACGCTCGCGCACTACAAGACCACCGCCTGGGCGGATTCGTCGAACGATGTCCCCACCAACGGCGGCCTCAGCGATTTCGGCAAACAGGTGGTGCGCGAAATGCAGCGACTGGGGATGCTGGTCGATCTGAGCCACTGCTCGGAAGGGACGATGAACGACGCGCTCGATGTGGCGGGGGCACCGGTGGTGTTCACCCATTCGAACGCGCGCGCGGTCGATGGCCATCCGCGTAACGTGCCCGATGCGGTGCTCGACCGGCTCAAAGCCAATGGCGGGATGGTGATGGTCACCGCGGTGCTCAACTTCGTCAACGAGGATTACCGCGGCTGGGCGGCGGACCGCGCGGGCGAGGAGGCGCGCCTGAAATCGCTCCACACCGGGTTTGCCGATCGCGTGGCGCCCGCACTGGCGGCATGGACTTCGGCGCATCCTGCCCCGGCGGTGAGCGTCACCCAGATCGCCGATCACATCGACTATATCGTCAAGCGGATCGGAATCGACCATGTCGGCGTGGGCGGCGATTTCGACGGGACCGACGAGACGCCCAAGGGCTTTGACGACGTGTCGGCCTATCCCAACCTGTTCGCCGAACTGGCGCGGCGGGGGTATTCGCAGCGCGATCTCGAAAAGATTTCCAGCCGCAACATGCTCCGGGTGCTGCGCGCGGCGGAGGCCTACGCCACGGTTCATCGCGGCGACCCACCGATCGAAACCAAAGCAATGACGATCGGCGGCTAACGTCGCGCTGTCAGTGAGCGGCTAGCGTCGCGCTGTCGATCGGCGGCTAGCGCCGCAGGCGCATCAGCAGATTGACGAAAAACGCGGTCGACCAGCCTAGCAGGATCACCCCGTTGATCCCCTCGATCGCCCCCAGCAAACGCCATTGCGGTGGCATGAATGAATCGCCGTAGCCGATCGCGGCGTAGCTGAGCGTAGAGAAATACAACGCTTCCTCGAAATGCGAAAAGGCATCGATGATTTTGTAGAGCGCGGCATAGCTCCATATTTCGAGACCGTGGAGGACGAACAGCGAGAGCACCGTGACCAGGGTGAACGCCGCTCCGCGAAAGGACAGCGGGCCCACGTGGTGAACCTGTTCCTCGTGACGTTCGCCCGAGACCCCGCGCGCAAGCAGCGCGAGGCCCAGACCATGTATCCCCACCGTGACGATGACCATTGCCGTCGATATCAGGAGCTGAAGCAGGAGCTGGGACAAGGCGAAACTCACTGTGGCGATTGGTCGGCGACGACGCTCAGGGCGAGTGTGTGGCGGTCCCGTCCGCCGTCGCCAAACGCCGGGGCATCGGCCCCCTGCTGCGCCAGCAGAAGGGCCCGAGATCGTTCACCAAGACCGTGCATGCGAGCGGGAGATTGGTTATTGCCGTGGGGGAACCGCCTGGCCGCTGACCGGGCCATTGTGTTCGGGTTGCGCGGTGCCCGCAGCGCCCAGAATCCAGATCAGCGACAGCGCGCCGACCGCCAGCAACAGACTGATGGCCAGCACATAGCGCACGATATGCGGGGTCGATCCGCCGCGCGCCTCGTTGGTCTCGATGTGGACTTCGTCGCCCTGGCGTTCCATTTCAGTGCCCTCCTACCGCTTGTTGCTTGTTCGACCCTGCGGACAATCCTACGCCTCGAGGGCCGGTTCGTTCCATTCTCGATATTCTCGGGCCAACAGTGTAACCTTTCGTGATCGATTTGCGAAATGGAACCATGACCCTGCAAAAAAACGGCCTGTTGGCGGCGTTCGCCCTTCTCGCTTCGTGTTCGTCGGCACCCGATGCCATCACCCGGGCCCAAGCCGCGGAGCCGGGTGCGGGTCCGATCGTGATCGAACTGTTCCAGAGCCAGGGCTGTTCGTCGTGCCCGCCAGCCAATGCCAACGTCAACGCACTCGCCGCGGCGCGGCCCGACGTGCTCGCGCTCAGCTTTGCGGTGACGTATTGGGATCAGCTCGGATGGAAGGACACTTTCGCCCAGCCCGCGTTCACCGAGCGCCAGCGCGCCTATCAGCGCAGCGGGCAAAGCGATGGGGTCTATACCCCGCAAGTGGTGATCAACGGCAGCAAGGCGCTGGTCGGCGCCGATCGCGGGCAGTTGAACCGCGCGGTCGCCAGCGTGAGCGGGCTGCGCGGTGGGCCGGCAATTGTACGCGATGCCGCAGGTTTCACCGTAGGCGCGGGACCGGGCGGTCCGGCCACGGTGCTGGTGGTCACTTACGACCCGCGCGAGCGTGCGGTGCCGGTCAAGGCCGGTGAGAACGGCGGGCGCACGCTGCCCCATCGCAACATCGTAACCGGCTTGCGCGAAGCCGGAGTGTGGACCGGCAAGGCGCTGCACGTCGCCTTAGCGGCGCCCAACGATCCCGCGCTGCGCACCGCAGTGCTGCTCCAGAAAGGCGCGGGCGGGCCCTTGCTGGCGGCGGCTAAGCTTTAATCGCGCAGCAGCTCGTTGATCGCGGTCTTGCTGCGGGTCTGGGCATCGACCGTCTTGACGATCACCGCGCACGCCAGCGACGGGCCGGGGTTGCCGTTGGGCAGTGGTTTGCCCGGCAGCGCGCCGGGGACGACCACGCTGAACGGCGGGATGTGCCCGGTGATGACTTCGCCGGTGTCGCGATAGACGATCTTGCTGGTCGCGGTGATGAACACCCCCATCGCGACCACGCAGCCTTCGCCGACGATCACCCCCTCGACGATCTCCGACCGCGCACCGATGAAGCAATTATCGCCGATGATCGTCGGGTTGGCCTGCATCGGTTCGAGCACCCCGCCGATCCCGGTACCGGCGGAAATATGGCAGTTCTTGCCGACTTGTGCGCACGATCCGACCGAGGCCCAGGTATCGATCATCGTCCCGTCGCCGACGTTGGCGCCGATGTTGACGAAGCTGGGCATCAGCACGACGTTGCGCCCGACATGTGCCCCGCGGCGGACGATCGCGCCGGGTACCGCGCGAATTCCGGCGGCGCGAAAGCGGGCTTCGTCCCACCCGGTGAATTTCAACGGCACCTTGTCGAACGACGGCGCGCCGGCCGAGCCATAATCCATCACCGCGTTGTCGTTGAGCCGGAACGACAGCAGCACCGCCTTTTTGAGCCACTGGTTGACCTGCCAGCCGCCGGTGCCATCCGGTTCGGCGACGCGGCCTGCGCCGCTGTCGAGCAATTCGAGCGCCTGATCCACTGCGGCGCGCACGTCGCTGCTGCCGGGGGTGACGCTGTCGCGCGCATCCCACGCGCTTTCGATCGCGGCGGCGAGTTGGTCGTGCATGGTGGCCTCCTGTTGCGCCGCGCGGCCTAGCCGTGGAGTCGATTTCCAGCAAGCCGTTCAGCCCAGCGCCAGCGAACCGCCGCTATGCGCCCGCGTCCCGATCCTGTAGGGCTGGCCCACTGATGACGACCGCTTCGCGATCTTCCCGCCTGACCCTGTCGCTGGGTGCGATGTGCGCCGCAGTCGCACTGCTCGCCGGGTGCGGCGGGGGAAGCGGCAGTCCGCCGATTTCGAGCACGCCCGCGCCGGTCCCCGCGCCGACCCCGACGCCCGCGCCGTCGCCAGTGCCGACTCCCAGCCCTTCGCCATCGCCCGCGCCGTCCCCATCGCCCACTCCCACACCGACATCGTCATTCGACACCGCCGAATACCGGATGTCCGATGGCCCTTCGTTCCACCGGGTGATCCCGGCGTGGACCGCGGGCGCGACCGGCCGGGGGGTGACGCTGGCGATCGTCGATACCGGGATCGATCCGTCCAACCCCGAGTTCGCCGGGCGCATTTCGGCGGCTTCGGCCGACGTCGCGGGCAACCGCGGGATTACCGCCGAGGACGACCACGGCACCCAGATCGCGTTGATCGCGGCGGCCGCACGCAACGGCAGCGGGATTCTCGGGATTGCCTTCGACGCGACGATCCAGGCACTGCGGATCGATGCCCCGGGCAGTTGCGCGACCCAGACCGCCAGCAATCCCGATTCGGGGTGCAAGTTCACCGACGATTCGATCGCTGCGGGGATCAACCGCGCGGTCGATGCCGGGGCGCGGGTGATCAACCTGTCGATCGGCGGATCGAACATCAACGCCAACTTGCGCGCCGCGATCGCCCGCGCCGCCACGGCGGGCGTCGTAGTGGTCGTCGCAGCGGGCAACGGCGGCGATTCGACCGATCCTGCGGTCAACAAGAACGAGCCCGATCCGTTCGCCTCGAGCACGGTCAACGCGGGCAACGGCAACGTCATCATCGCCGGTTCGGTCAACGATCAGGGGGTGATTTCGGCCTTCGCCAACAAAGCGGGAAGCTTCGCCAGCGTCTATCTCAACGCGCTGGGCGAGAATGTGTGCTGCGTTTACGAAAACGGCCAGATCAAGATCACCACGCGCAACGGCTCGCAGTTCGTCACGGTGGTCAGCGGGACCAGCTTTTCGACCCCACAGATCGTCGGCGCGGTGGCGCTGGTGGCGCAGGCGTTTCCCAACCTGACCGGAAGGCAGATCGTCGACCTCCTGCTGCGCACCGCGCGCGATGGGGGGGCGGCGGGGACCGACCCGATCTATGGCCGCGGCATCCTCGACATCGCCAACGCGTTTGCGCCGCAGGGTGCGGCAACGCTGGCCGGATCGACATCGCTGGTGCCGCTGGGCGACACCATGGTCGTCACCTCGGGCGCGATGGGCGACGCCGGAACCCAGGGCAAGCTGGGTGCGGTGATCCTCGATGGTTATTCGCGCGCCTATGCGGTGAATTTTGCGGGCCAGTTGCGCGATGCCGCGGTGCAACCGCGGCTGACCAACGCGCTGGCCGGGCAATCGCGCTATCTCGCCGCAGGCAACGACCGTCTGACGGTGGGCTTCACCATCGACGGGCGGCGCGGCGTAACCGCGATCGCCCCGCTGCGGCTGGGCCTGCGCGATGCCGAACAGGCCCGCGTGCTGGCCGCCAGCCTGACCGCACAACTCGCTCCAGGGCGGCAAGTGGCGTTCGGGTTCCGCCAGGGTGCCGACGGGCTCGTCGCGCAGTTGCAGGGTGCGCGGAGCCCTGCGTTCTTCGTTGCCGGAGCGCCGGGCGAAGACCTCGGGTTCCTGTCCACGGACAAGCCCGCATTGGCCTTTCGCCAGATGCTGGGCGGGTTAGGGCTGACGGTGAGCGGCGAGGCTGGGAGCGCGCTGACCGCGCCCGAACGGTTCGTGGGCGAACTGCGGTTGCGCAGCCAGGACGAGCGGGTGCAGCGGATCGGCCTGGCTCTCGATCGCCGCTGGGGCACCGTCGATGCCGCGCTGGGCGGATCGTGGCTGCGCGAGGATCGCACCGTGCTGGGCGCGCGGTTCCACGATGCGCTGGGACGCGGCGGGGCGGACAGCGCGTTCGTCGATGCGCGGGCAGGGTGGAGTTTGCGCCCCGACCTGCGGCTGGGGGCGAGCTGGCGCGGCGGCTATACCATGCCGAGCCGTGGCGGCGCCATTACCGGCGGGCGGCTACTGAGCCAGGCGTTTGCGATCGATCTGGAAAAGCTTGGCGTGTTCGCGGCGGGCGACCGGCTGGCGCTGCGGATCGCCCAGCCGCTGCGCGTCGAGCGCGGCGGGGTGCAGCTCAATCTGCCGATCGATTACGACTATGCCACGCTCAGCCCGGCGTTCGGCACCAGCACGTTTGCGCTGACGCCCAGCGGGCGCGAGCTGATCGGCGAATTGGCGTGGCGTGGAGAGCTGTGGGGCGGGGATGCCGCAGCCAGCATGTTTTATCGGCGAGACCCCGGGCACGTCGCGAGCCTGCCCGACGATAAGGGCGTGGCGGTAAAGTGGCAGAGGGGTTTTTAATTATCGATCCTCCCTATTTTCGCTCTTGCGCAAATGGGGAGGTGGCGGTCGGCTTCTTTCTTGCCGACTGACGGAGGGGTACTGGCGCAAGATACCCCTCCACCACCACGCCAAGCGGCGTGGCGGTCCCCCTCCCCATTTGCGCAAGTGCGAAAATGGGGAGGAACTTACGCCCCCGCCTTCACCGCGAACTCCCACGCCCTTTCGGCCAACGGCAAAACGCGTTCGCTCATCGCTTTGGCGTGCGACGACGAGG
>JANMPV010000003.1:0-4573 GCA_031370045.1 Novosphingobium sp.
CGGTCTGGCGTGCAGCCTCCCTCGGCAAGTCGAGCGCCTTGGCCATCGGGCCGCCCAGCAGCGCATCGCCCAGCGCCATCAGCACCAGCGTCAGCGTCGAACGGCGCATCGTCTCGAGGCTCTCAACCGACGGACCTAGCCGGTCGACCAGGTCGTGGACCGCCTCGACGATCGGATCGAGCGCGTCCTCGTTGCCCGACAGCAGCATCCACGAGGCGAGCGCGCCCGCGCCCTCTTTGTCGAACGCATCGAATGTCAGATCGACGATCTCGCGCGCCGAGCCCAGTCCTGCTCGCTGCGCCAGCACGGCATCCGCGATCGTCGCGCAGACGGTTGTGGAAAGATGCCGCGCCAACGCCTTTTGCAAACCCGACGCCGAGCCGAAGTGGTGGAGCAGGTTGGCGTGGGTCCGTCCGATCCGCCCGGCGACGGCTTTGAGCGTGACCGCTTGCGGTCCCATCTCGATCAGCAGTTCGCGCGCGGCACCGACCGCCGCGGTGCGGCTTTCATCGGGGGACAGGCGTTTTCTTATTGACATTGATGTCAGTTAAACTATCTCGGACCGCATGAACGCACCCTTCAAACCTGAAACCGCCCTACGGACAGCCGAACCGGCCCGCAAGGCCCCGACCCCGGCTGACCTGACGATCACCATCCGCGACCGCCGCTTCGGGCGCGACACCAAGCCCGCCCGCTGGTGGCTCAACGGCGATCCCATCGGCAGCGCCTGGCACAACGCACTTTCCGCCACTTTCCCTCGCGGCGAGGCCTTTTTCATCGAATCGGTAAAGGCCAACCGAGACGGTGCCGATCCCCGGCTTGAGGCCGAGATCCGCGCTTTCGTGAAGCAGGAAATCAACCACACCCGCGAGCATCTTGCGTTCAACCGCACCGCCAAGGAAGCTGGCTATGATCTCGACAAGATCGATCGTCGTGTCGCCGATCGCCTCGCGATGATCAGCGGGCGCGCACCGATCATCAACCTGGCCGCGACGATGGCGCTCGAGCACTTCACCGCGATGCTCGCCAACGAGCTGCTTTCCAATCCGCGCCATCTGGTTGGCGGCGGCGAGACTTCGGACTTGTGGCGCTGGCACTCGGCCGAGGAGATCGAGCACAAGGGCGTCGCCTACGACACCTGGCTCCACGCCACCCGCGACTGGTCGAAGTGGCGGCGGTGGAAGCTCAAAAGCCTGATGATGCTGATCGTCACCCAGACTTTCGTCACCCACCGCTTCGGCGACACCGTGAACCTGCTCGCGCAGGACGGGCTGACGGGGCCGAAGTGGAAGGCCAAAGTGGTCTGGTACCTGGTCGGCAACCCCGGGCTGCTGCGCCGCATCTTCCCTAGCTGGGTCTCGTTCTTCCTGCCCGGTTTCCACCCCTGGAACCACGACGACCGCGCGCTGATCGGCATGTACGAGAGCGAGTTTGCTGACGCCGTGATGGCTTGAAGCAAGCTCCTCCCCATCGCCTTGCGATGGGGAGGAGGCAGCCCGCTTGGGCTGACGGAGGGGTATTGGCGCAAGAGACCCCTCCACCACCACGCCAAGCGGCGTGGCGGTCCCCCTCCCCATCGCAAGTCGATGGGGAGGATCAAGTGATCAAGCCGCGCGCATCGCAGCCCGATTGTCGCCTGCCCCGTCACAGTCGCTCGCCGCGCCCAGATCGGTTGCATACTCGACCGATTCGACCTCACACCCGCGACCCAGGCTGAACCGCGGGACCACCTTGCCAGTCGGACGGAAACCGATCTTGGCCAGCACCCGGCCCGAAGCGGGGTTATCGACGAAGTGCCCCGCAACCACCCGGCGGTGGCCCAGCGTGCGCGCCAGGCGCAGCACCGCGCGCGCGGCCTCGGGCGCATAACCCCGGCCCCAGTGCGGGCGGGCGATCCAGTAGCCCAGCTCGATGCGGTCATCGTCGTCGCGGCCCAACCCGACGCTGCCGATCATCGCGCCATCGGCGGCGTTGTTGACGAAGAAATGCGGTATCCGCGGGTCCTGCGGTCGCGCCGCGAAATCCCGCGCCTGATCGGGACCATAAGGCCACGGCGCGCGAGCCAGATTGCGCACGATCTCCTCATCGGCGATCAGCGTCAGAAGCTCTTCCCAATCCTCCGGCCAAGCTGGCCGCAGAAACAGTCTTTCGCTGCGGATGAACACGTCGTCTCTCCTCGTCCTCGGCCCTGCGAGAATAGGCTTAGCCCACCCGCATGACACTCGCGTTGCGCATTGCGCCGGGCGGCAAGCCCGGTGCGTTCGGCTGAGGGAGACGTGCAAAGAGGGAGACGGGCGGGGCCCCTCTCCCTCGTTCTGCCGGACCTAAATCGTGTCCGGCGGGGGCCATCCCGTCAAGGATGGCCCGTTATCGACCATCCGCTATTCGGCTGCTTGAAGCATTTCTTGGCCGGGCATCATCATCGCATCTACCGACACGTATTTGCGGCCAAGCTTGCCACCGTGGAATCGGACGCGGCCGTGGCCGAGCGCGAACAGGGTGTGATCCTTGCCGATTCCGACATTGACGCCCGGATAGACGCGGGTGCCGCGCTGGCGGATGATGATGTTGCCGCCGATCACTTCCTGACCGCCGAACTTCTTCACGCCAAGGCGCCGACCTGCCGAATCGCGACCGTTGCGCGAAGAGCCGCCTGCTTTCTTATGTGCCATCTCGAACTACTCCGGATTCTTATTAGCTGGCGGCTTCGGCGGCAGGCTTGGCAGCCTTTTTCACCGGAGCCTTCTTGGCGGGGGCTGCATCGGCGGCAAGGGCTGCTTCGGCCGAAGCTTCGACCGGGGCGGCTTCCTTTTTCACGACCTTCTTTTCTTCGCCGCCGATCGACAGGATGCGCAGCAAAGTCAGCTGCTGGCGATGGCCGTTCTTGCGGCGATAATTGTGGCGGCGGCGCTTTTTGAAGACGATGACTTTTTCGCTCTTGGCCTGCGCGATAATCTCGGCAGAGACGATAATGCCCGCGACGTCCTTGATCTCGCCGCCGTCGCCAGCCAGCAGAACTTCGCCCAGACGAATCGTATCGCCGGCTTCACCCGCCAGCTTCTCGACCGCGATTTTGTCTCCGGCGGCAACCCGGTATTGCTTGCCGCCTGTGCGCAACACTGCGAACATCGTTCGGTTATCCATTTCTGCTGCCCCGATCTCGGGGACCTTTGTCCAGTTGTCCCGCTTCCGGGACAATGCCAGACACCCCGCAGTCGCGAGGGGCTGGAAAGAGCGCCGCCGTTAAGCGAACCACCCCGCGCTGTCAACCGCGCCACAGGCGGCTTCTCAAGTTTAGCGAGCGGGATTCGCCAAGCCCGGCGAGCGTGCTATGGCCTGCGCCGATGCGTATCGCGATCCTTGTTCCGCTGGCCCTGGTGGCTGCTTGCACGAGCACGCAGGGGGACGCCTATCCTTCGCTCGCCACCCGGCCCGGCGAGCGGATTAGTGGCACTGCCCAGCCCGTCCCGCCCCCCGCGCCGCCCCCGGCAACCGCCGCCATCGGCAGCCGCACCGTCCAGCTTCGGGCCCAGGCCCGCGCCGCGCACGCCCGCTTTGGCGAGCGCCGGGCGAGCGCGGCCAGCCTCTCGGCCGCGGCGCAAGGTGCCGCAGTGGGCAGCGAATCCTGGTCTGTCGCGCAGGTCGCGTTGGCCAGCCTTGAAGCCGCGCGCAGCGAGGCGATGATCGCACTGGCGGACCTCGATTCGCTGTATGTTACGGCCAAGATCGACGCGGTACCCAGCGAAGGGTCGGGCGATGTCGATGCAATCGGTGCGGCGCGCCATGAGGTCATCGGCCTGATCGGCGAAGAGGACGCCGCCCTCGCCGCGCTGCGCGGGCGGCTGCGGGAATAGGCTGATGAACGCCGCCTCCGCCTGCGCGGGATGTCCGGTCCGAGACCGCGCTGCCTGCGCCGCGCTGTCACAGCCGGAACGTGAGGAACTCGCCGCGGCAGGCCATATCGTCGAACTCGCCCGGGGAGAGACCCTGTTCGCAGCGGGCGACGAGAGCGACCGGTGCGCGACGTTGATCGAGGGCGCGCTAAAGGTCACCAGCTTCGACCGCGAAGGCACCGAACGGGTCCTCGCACTGGTCCACCCGGCCGGTTTCGTCGGCGAACTGTTCACTCCGTTCGCGCACCATGACGTTGTTGCGCTGACCGACAGCCGCCTGTGCGTGTTCGGAAAGGGCACCTTCGAAACCGCGCTGCACCGCTATCCCGCGCTCGCCGAGACGCTGCTGCGCCGGGCCAGCGCCGACCTTTACGAAACGCGCGAGCTGATAGGCCTGATGGGCCGCAGGACCGCCGGGGCCAAAGTGGCGGGGCTGTTGCTGGCGTTCTCCCGCGCGGCCAGCGATTCGCCGTGCCACGCCGCGCACCACTTCGATCTGCCACTGTCGCGCGGCGACATGGCCGGGCTGCTCGGGCTGACGATCGAGACGGTCAGCCGTCAGCTCACCGCCTTCGAACGCGACGGCCTGATCCTTAGAAAAGGGGCGCGGGGGGTCGAACAGGTGGGAGCCCCGCGCGGGGGGGGGGAGGGTGGGGTTGGTGTCTTTGAACGCCAGGCTT
>JANMPV010000054.1:0-2435 GCA_031370045.1 Novosphingobium sp.
GCTTGGTCGACGATGCAGACTTCGCGCCGCCTGTGTTGGCGCATGCTCCCAGCGCCAGCGCGATGATTGCCGCCGTGGCGAACTTATAGCCCTTCATACGCAACACCTTATTCAAACAAAACATCGCTCGTGCTGAGCTTGTCGAAGCATCCTTCGACAGGCTCAGGACGAGCGGGGGAAGGGGCAAGGTACGGAACCGATCAGGCCCGCCCCGGCAGCGCCCCATCGACGTTCTCGCCTTCTCCGCCGCCATAAACCGCCGCCTGATCGCCGGGCGTCACCCGATCCTCGATCGTGTCGAGGTGCATCCAGCGTTTCACGAACGGCGAGACCGCCAGCACCAGTACGCTGACCCCGATCGCCACCCAGCCGATTTTGGAATAGACCTGCAGCACCAGCTCCTTGCTCATCTCGCCGCTTTCGCCGCCGGTTGATTCGCCGATCTTGCCGGCCAGGAAGTTGCCGACCGCGCTCATGTAGAACCACGCCCCCATCACGAAGCTGGCGAGATGGAGTGGGGCCAGCCGGGCCATCGCCGAAAGCCCGACGGGCGAGAGGCATAGCTCGGCCGTGGTCTGGATCAGATAGATCAGGAACACGAACAGCACCGGGGTGAGCGCGGTCGGTCCGACCGAATTGGCGCCCCACACGAACACCAGAAACGCCAGCCCGACTTGCGCCACCGCCAGACCGAACTTGGCCGGGGCCGAAGGTTCCAGCCCCTTGCGCCCCAACCATTGCCACAGCCACGCGAACAGCGGGGCGAGCAGGATGATATAGATCGGGTTGATCGACTGGAACAGGCTGGTCGGCACCCCGGCGCGATCGACATAGCGATCGGTGTAGAGGTTCAGACTGCCCCCGCCCTGTTCATACAACCCCCAGAACAGCGGGTTGAGCGCGACCAGAAACAGCATCGCGAAGATCCGCTCGCGCGGTTCCTTGGGCAGCTTGAACGCCTCGTACAAAGTGTAGGCCAGCATCGCCAGGCCCGCCACGATCAGCAGCGTCTGGATCGCGTCCTGAAACTGGATCAGCCCCCATGCGACCGCCACTGCGCCCAGGCCGATGGCGTAGAGGGAGAATTCGCGGCGCCGCGTGAGCGGCTGCGGCGCTTCGCCGCGGCCTTGCAACGCCGATTTTCCGATCACGAAGATGATCAGGCCGATGACCATTCCGATCCCGGCCATGCCGAAACCATAGGCCCAGCCCACGGTCTCGCCCAGATAGCCAACCAGGATCGTGCCCAGCGCGGCGCCCACGTTCACGCCCATGTAGAAGATCGTGAAGGCGGCGTCGCGGCGGGTATCGCTCATCTTGTAGAGCTGGCCGACGATCACCGAGATATTGGCTTTCAGGAAGCCCGAGCCGACGATAATGAACGCCAGCGCCGCCCAGAACACGTTGATCGTCGGGTCGAGCTGGCCGCCGTTGCCTTCTACCGCCATCAGCCCGTGGCCGATCGCGAGCAGGGTCCCGCCAAAGATCACCGCCTTGCGCTGGCCGAGATAACGGTCGGCAATCACGCCGCCCAGCACCGGGGTGATATAGACCAGCGCGCCATAGGCACCGTAGATCAGGTTGGCCTTGCCGTCGTCATACAGCCAGTGCTTGGTCAGATAGAGCACCAGCAGCGCGCGCATCCCGTAGTAACTGAAGCGTTCCCACATCTCGGCATAGAACAGCACGAACAGCCCGCGCGGGTGGCTGGCGAATTCCTCGGTTTTGCGGCTGGCGATCAGCCCGCCGATCGCCAGCACCACGAACAGCCCGATCGCAGCAATCGCCGCGATCTTGTCACCCTCGTTCCACAGCGCAATGTCTTTCATACTATGCGATTCCCTGAATGTGGCGTGCCGGGTGCGGCGACCCGGTTATGCGACGCGAACCTAACCGCATTCGTCGGCATGTGAAGCCGTTTGTTGCAAGTGCGACCAGTTGGTGACGGACTTGCCCGCCGCGCTGTATTATGGCACTGCATCACCCATGAGCTGCCTGTCATGAATGGGGCCACCCGCCCGGTCTATCTCAAGCTGCGCGACCAGATCGCCGCGGCGATCATCGACGGCAAATATTCGGAAGGCGCGATGCTGCCTTCGGTGCGCGCGTTCGCCGCAGCACAGGGGGCCAATCCGCTGACCGTGGCCAAGGCCTATCAGGCGTTTCAGGACGAGGGTCTGGTCCGGGTCCAGCGCGGGGTCGGGATGTATGTTGTTTCCGGCGCGGCAAACGCCTTGCGGTCGAGCGAGCGTGCCGCGTTCCTGGCGCAGGAATGGCCCGACATTGCGCGGCGGATCGAACGGCTGGGCTTGCGCGCCGACGAGCTTCTCGCGCTGACCTAGAGTCGTTTTGAGCCAAGCGGAAGCGCGGCCCCCGCCCCCCATCCCCCCCCGCCCCCCCCACCGATTTTTAGGGAGGGGTGGGCGGGGGGGGGG
>JANMPV010000080.1:0-9137 GCA_031370045.1 Novosphingobium sp.
GGTGATAGGCGATCGAACAGCCGATCACGCCGCCGCCGATGACGACGACGCGGGCCTGTTTGGGAAGTTCGGCCACCGCGCTCAGGCCTTCATCTTGGCGTTGTCAGGATCGTAGGCGGGATGCTCCAGCACGGTCGCGGCACGCAATTCGCCCTGTAACTGGATCGCGAACCTCGATCCGGGCGCGGCGTGGTCCAGTGGGACACAGGCGAAGAACAGGCTTTTGCCCACGCGGTGACCATAGCCGCCCGAAGTGGTGAGCCCGATACACGCATCGCCGATCAGGCATGGCTCAGCCCCGCGCACGTCGACATTGGCTGCATCCACCTCGCCATAAACGATCCGGAACCGGTCGGGCGCGTCCAACGTTTCCTGCCTGCCGACGAAGTGAATTTTCTTGAAATTGATGAAGCGGTCCATCCCTGCCTCGATCATGGTCAGCTCGTTGGTCAGCTCGCTGCCCCAGGCTTTGTAGCCCTTTTCCATCCGCATGGTATTGACCGCGTAGAGCCCGTAATTGGCGATGCCGAAGTCCTGCCCGGCAGCCCAGACCGCGTCGTACAGCGCGGCCAGATCGGCCATCGCCGGATGCAGTTCCCAACCCAGTTCGCCGACATAGGACACCCGCAAGGCGCGGACGGCCACCCCGGCAATGACGATGTCCTGCCCGCTGAGCCAGCGGAAACCCTCGTTGGACAAGTCCGCAGCGCTGAGCTTGGCGAGCACCTCGCGCGAACGCGGCCCGCTCAGCACCAGTACGCCGCGATCCATTGTGACGTTGGCGATGGTCACGTCTTCTTCGGGCAGTTTGCTTTGCAGCAGATGGTCCAGATCGCGCTGTTCGGCGGCGGCGGCGGACAGGCAATAGAACTGCGCGTCACCCAGCCGCGTCACGGTCATTTCGCCGTAGATCCGACCCAGCCGTGACAGCGGATGGACCAGGCCGATCCCGCCGGGTTTCTTCGGCATCCGGTTGGCGCAGATCCGGTTGAGGAAGGATTCTGCGTCGGGTCCGGTGATCTCGTATTTGGCAAACCCCGAAAGGTCGAGCACACCGACGCTCTGCTCGACCGCCTGGACTTCGGCGGCGACCACCTCGAACACATTGGTGCGGTGGTAGCCGCCTTCCTCGGCCCGGCCATCGAGCGAGAACCACTTGGGTCGCTCCCACCCATACGTCTCGCCATAGACCGCGCCTGCGGCCAGCAGACGGTCGTAAAGCGCGCTGGTCTTGCGGGGTCGGCCATCGGGCTCTTCCTCGCCCGGGGGACGCGTGGTGAAGGTCAGCCGGTAATCGAGGAACACTTTGGCGCGGCTGTAATCCTCGTCCGCGAACGCCCCGTAACGGCGCGGATCAAATTCGGCCATGTTGATATCGGCATCGCCATAAACGATCGACTGAGCCAGGTATTTGCCCGATCCACCGCCCTGCGCGATGCCAAAGGATGTGCCGCAGCAATGCCAGAAGTTGCGCACACCCCCCGCCGGGCCCAGCAGCGGCCCACCATCGGGCGTGTGAGGAATCGCGCCGTTGACGATCCGGCGGATGCCGACCTCGCCAAACACCGGCATCCGCTCGATCGCGCGCTCCAGCCATTTCGAGATGCGGTCGAGGTCGTCGATGAACAGCTCGCTGGTCGATTCCCATTCGGGCTGGCCCTTGGGCGCCCAGGCTTCGGCCAGGCCGATATTTTCATAGATCCCGATCAGCCCGCTTTTCTGTTCCTGGCGGAAATAGCCCGAGACATAGGGGCAGCGCATCACCGGGATTTCCTCGTCCTGTTCCAAAAAGGCCGGGATCGGATCGGTGACGATATAATGGTGTTCCATATTGGTGACAGGAATGTCGATCCCGGCCATCTGCGCGACCTGCCGGGCATAGCAGCCTGCCGCATTGACGACGATTTCGGCACGGACCGTGCCTTGCTCGGTAGCGACGTCCCACTCCCCGGTCGGCAACTGGGTCAGCCCCGTCACCCGGTTGCGCAGAGAAATCTTGGCGCCCATGCTCTTGGCGCCAATTGCCATTGCATTGCACAGGCCCGACGGGTCAGCGTGACCGTCGCCCGTGGTATAGGCCCCCGCAATCACCCCTTCGGTGGTGACGAAGGGATTGATCCGGCGGATCTCGTCCGGGGTGATGATCTCCATGTCGAAGCCGATGATTTTCGAAAAGCCATGGATATATTTGAACCAGTCGAGCTCGCGCTGATTCGTCGCAAAGCGGATGCCGCCGGATTTGTGCCAGCTGACATATTGTCCGGTCAGCCCTTCGAGCCGGGGATAGAGATCGTTGCTGTAGGCGTGGATTTTGGCCAGATTGAAACTGCCTGTGATGCTCGGGCATTGGCCCGCAGCGTGCCAGGTCGAGCCTGAAGTCAGCTCGTCCTTCTCGATCAGCATGCAATCGGTCCAGCCCAGCTCTGCCAGATGGTAGAGCAGGCTGGCCCCCATGATCCCGCCACCGATTATGACCACGCGCGCCTGTGTATTCATCGAAACCTGCACTCTCTCAGGGGGGTATTTCGCTGTGACCCTAGGGGGCGAGAGCCAATCAGGACAAATGTCCAATTCGGCTGGATTGGTTCAAAAAATTTATCCCTTATACGTCGCACTGCGCTAGCAGGTTTGGGTTGGCCGGTCTTGGCTAGACAGTCGGGCAGGGGGCAACGGCACAATGAAAACCGCAGTCATCACCGGCGCAGCCCAGGGACTTGGCCTGGTTACGGCGCGACTGTTTGCGAATTCCGGATATCATGTGGTGCTGACCGATATCCAGCCGCTCGACAGCGCATTGGCCGGACTCGCCGCAGATGGGCTTGGCGCCTCGGGCGTTTGCGGCGATGTCGCTTGCGAAGAATTCGTCGCTGCCCTGGCCGCGCGGGTTGCGCAGGAGCGGGGCGGCGCGGACGTGCTGGTCAACAATGCCGGGATCAGCCTGATCGCTGCGGCTGAAGATACGACCCTCGACCAGTGGCAGCGGGTGATGGCAATCAACTTGCAGGGGCCGTTCCTGCTGTGCCGCGCATTCGGGCGGCAGATGCTGGAACGCGAGTCGGGCAGCATCGTCAATGTCGCATCGATCGCTGGCTTGCGCGGGGTGATCCACCGGGCGGCGTACAATGCCTCGAAGCATGGCCTGGTTGGCCTGACCCGGACGCTGGCGGGCGAATGGGGCGGGCGCGGAGTGCGGGTGAACGCGGTCTGCCCCGGCTGGATCAAGACCGAGATGGACGCGGCCGATCAAGGATCGGGTGCCTATTCGGACGATGACATCATCAACCGCGTGCCGATGGCGCGCTTTGCCCGGCCCGAGGATGTCGCCGCCGCGATCCTGTTCCTCGCCCGCGATGACAGCTATATCAATGGCGTGTCCCTGCCCGTCGACGGCGGCTGGACCGGCGATGCCAGCTGGGACGCGCTGCGGATCAAGGCGCGGGCTGAATAACCCGCTCTCGGGCGTAGGTGTCGAACGCAAAAAAATTCACCCCTCCGGCCAAATTTTTCATTTGTGGCAGCATGGACGCGGCGGTCTACTCAGCGCAGATAAAAATGGCGTCCAGGCTCAGAAAACACTTATGAAAATTGGATTTATCGGGCTTGGCAATGTCGGCGGCAAGCTGGCGGGAAGTCTTATTCGCAACGGCCACGACGTTACTGTGCGCGATCTCGACGATGCGCTGGTTGCGAAATATGTCGAGCGCGGCGCCACGGCGACAACTTCGCCGATGGCCTTGTGCGATGCGGTTGATCTGATCGTCACGTGCCTCCCTTCACCTGCCACGACCAGTGTGGTTGCCGAAGGGCCCGACGGTTTCCTGCAAGCCATGCGGCCGGGCCAGATCTGGCTCGAAATGAGCACTACCGATTATTCCGAAACGATCCGGCTTGGGGCGCTGGTCGAAGCTCGTGGTGCGATGTTCCTCGAATGCCCGGTTTCGGGAGGCTGCCACCGCGCCGACACGGGCAATATCGCGATCTTCGTCGGCGGCCCGCGCGCCGCCTTCGAGACTGTATTGCCCGTGCTGACCACCATGGGCCGCCGCATCCTCCACACTGGTGCGCTTGGCACGGCCTCGCAATTGAAGGTGATGACCAACTTTTTGTGCACCGTCCACCTGGTGGCGCTGGCCGAGGCGCTGACCACATGCAAGGCCATCGGGCTCGACATGAACACGACATTTGAGGCGATTCGGATCTCTTCGGGCAACAGCTTCGTCCATGAAACCGAAAGCCAGGTCATCCTCAACGGCAGCCGCGATATCAACTTCACGATGGATCTGGTCAGCAAGGACGTCGGCTTATTCGACAAGATCGCCCACGATGCGAAAGTGCCGGTAGAGCTGTCGCCGCTGGTCGTGCGGCTGTTCAAGGAGGGCGAGGCCAGTTTTGGCCCGCGCGAATTCTCGCCCAACATCATCCGGCGCTATGAAGAACCGCTGGGCATCAAGGTGCTCGGCACTGGCTTCCCCGATCAGATGGTCGATGATGAGACCGAAGAACCGGGCTACGAGGTCGTACCCCGACGCTGACCTACGGACGCCATCGATGACCCATGCGACACCGACCGATCATGCCGGCTGGGCTGCGCTGGCGCACACGCTGGTGATCGAGACCGGACTGGTCATCGACGGTCGCAGCCGCAGCGCCACCGGCGGCGAGCGCTTTGCCGTGATCAATCCCGCGGACGGGTCTACGGTTGCCGAGATGGCGTGCGGGACCGCCGCCGACATCGAGCTTGCGGTTGCCTGTGCCCGCAGTGCCTGGGACGATGGCCGCTGGCGGCATATGCCGCCTCGCCAGCGGATGGATATCTTCCGCCGCTGGGCCGATCTGGTAGAAGCCCACGCGGCGGAACTGGCGCTGCTCGAAACGCTCAGCATGGGCAAGCCGATCACCGATGCGCTGACCGTCGACCTGCCCGAAACGATCGTGACGATCCGCTATTTCGGCGAGTGCATCGACAAAGTGGCCGGCGCGGTCACCACCAGCCCACATGGCGCGGTTCACCTGATCGCGCGAGAACCGCTGGGCATTGTCGGGGCGATTTCGGCGTGGAACTATCCGTTGCTGATGGCGACCTGGAAAGTCGCTCCGGCGCTGGCGGCGGGCAACTGCGTGATCCTCAAGCCGGCCCAGCAGGCGCCGCTATCGTGCATCCGGCTGGCCCAGCTGTTCCTCGAAGCCGGCGGACCGGCGGGCGTGTTCAACGTGGTCAATGGCCGCGGGCAAGATGCCGGACGCGCTCTGGCGCTGCACCCCGACGTTGCCAAGATCAGCTTCACCGGCTCGACTGCGGTGGGCAAGCAGTTGATGATCTATGCGGGCGAGTCCAACCTCAAACGCGTCTCGCTGGAAACCGGGGGCAAAAGTCCGCAGATTTTCATGCCCGATCTGGCCGATCTGGATGCGGCGGTCGATCGCGCGATCATGGGCATTTTCGACAATGCCGGACAGGTCTGCAACGCGGGATCGCGGCTGCTGGTTCATGCCGACATCCACGACGAATTCATCGCGCGGTTCGTCGCCCGTGCGGGGCAGCTTTACCAGCCGGGCGATCCGCTCGATCCGGCAACCACGCTGGGCCCGATGGTCACCCGCGCCCATCAGCACGATGTGTTGCGCTGGATCGAAACGGGCAAGGCCGAAGGGGCTGAGTTGGCGCTGGGCGGAACGGACGATGCTTCGCGCCCCGCTGGTGCCTACGTCATGCCGACGCTGTTCACCGGGCTTACATCGACCATGGCGGTGGGCCGCGAAGAGGTGTTCGGGCCCGTCGCCGCGCTGTTCTCGTTCCGCGACGAGGCTGAGGCAATCCGGCTGGCCAATGACTCGATCTACGGCCTCGCCGCCAGCGTGTGGACCCGCGACGTCAATTGCGCGCACCGTATGGTCAAGGCGCTTGAGGCGGGCGTGGTGTGGGTCAATTGCTTTGGCGACGGCGACATGACCCAGCCGTTTGGCGGCTACAAGCAATCGGGCAACACCCGCGACAAATCGCTCGAATGCCTGGCCGGGTACATGCAGTCGAAATCAGCCTGGTTCAGCCTGGAATAGGGTTCAGGCTGAAATAGCTGCCACTTGGGTGACGTGATCGGCCATCCAGTTCATGAAAGTGCGGATACGCAGGTTTTCCCTCATGTCCTTGCGGCAGATCAGCCCCCAGGCACCGGGGCAAATCTCCACATGCGATGATGGTCGGACCAGTCGTCCCGCCGCCAGATCCTGATCCACGAATGGCCCGTTGACCAGCGCAACGCCCTCACCGTTCAGCGCCATTTCCAGCGCGACAGCCAACGTATCGACCATCAGATAAGGGACCTTGGGCTCAAAGTGGACCCCCGCCGAGGTAAACCAGCTGTCCCAATTCTGCACCTCGGTATAAATCGCCACCAGCGGCTGCTGCATGAGATCGGCAATGGTTGCGGTTGGTCCGATCCGTTCGAGCAGCTCGGGACTGCACACCGGGTAAAGGGCATATTCGAACAGCGGCATCCAGTGATATTTGGCGGGATCGGGTGGCTGTTCGCAATAAACCAGCCCGACGTCGGCATGAACATCGTCGAAATCCCACTCAACCGCACATGTGCTGAGCGTCAGCTTGATTTCGGGATGGTGGCTGAGGAACTGGGGCACGCGCCTGGCCAGCCATCGGATCGAGGCGGTGACGTAGGTTTGCACCCTCAGCGGCTTGTCCAGCGCGTGACGATGCACCGCCTGAACCCCTTCGAGCAGCGATTCAAACGCCGATCGGACGTAGGGGTAAAGCACCCGCCCTTCCTCGGTCGAGACGATGTGGCGCCCCTCCTGCGCGAACAGGGCGACACCCAACGCTTCCTCGATCAACTGGACCTGATGGCTAACCGCCGGATGTGTCAAACACAGCTCGCCGGCCGCATCGCGGATGCTCTGGTGGCGGGTCGCTGCCTCGAAACCCCTGAGCGCCTTCAACGGCGGCAGGCGCTTCAGATCGATCTTGGTATGCATCAGCCACCTCCCGGCGTCTATCCGCGGAAGCTACAGCAAGAATCGCGACCGGTAAATAATATTGACACGTTCAGCGAGCGTCATTTCGCACCATATCCGCGCCCTTTTCGGCCACCATCACCGTCGGGGCGTTGGTATTGCCCGAGGTGATGGTGGGAAAGATCGAGGCATCGATCACCCGCAGCGCGTCCACTCCATGCACCCGAAGCCGCGCATCGACGACGCTGCTTGCGGGATCGGGACCCATCATGCAGGTCGACGTAGGGTGGTAAACGGTATCGGCGCGCTGGCGAAAATCCTCGAGCAGGGCCTCAATTCCCTGCAACTGGGCGCCCGGCACGAGTTCTTCGGTGATAATCCCGGCAAGCGGTGCGGCCTGCGCCAGCGCACGTAACAGCCGAATGCCCACCCTTGCCTCGGCAAGGTCATGCTCGGTCGACAGGTAATTGGGCTGGATCTCAGGATAGCTCAGCGGATCGGGCGAGGTGATGTGCAGCTCTCCCCGACTGGTCGGGTGGCAGGCATTGAAGGACAGCAGGAACGCTGAAAACGGATCGGGGTTGAGCAGCCTGCGTTCCGACAAAGGCGACTGGGTATAGCTGACCGGGCTGAAATAGAGCTGGAGGTTGGTCCGGGTCTGCTCGGGACCGCTGCGGACGAAACCGCCGCTTTGATTGACGCTCAGCGACAGTGGGCCTCCGCGCTTGAAAATATAGTGCAGCCCCGCCTTGAACTTGCCCCACAGCGGCGCAAGCTCGTCGTTCAGGGTTGGCACGCTGGTCTTGTAAAAATAGCTTACAGCCAGGTGGTCCTGCAGATTGCAGCCGACCGCAGGGGCGTCGATCAGGGGCGCTATTCCCAGCGCGCTCAGGCGCTGCGCGTCGCCAATTCCCGATAGCTGGAGCAGCTGCGGCGAATTGATCGCACCGCCCGCGAGAATAACCTCCCGCCGCGCCCGGACCTGGGTGATCTGGTCGCCGCGCCGGTATTCTACTCCGGTCGCGCGCTTTCCGCTGAACAGGACGCGCGTGGCGTGAGCTTTGGTTCGCAGCTCGACCCCGCCGCGCCGCAGCGCCGGGCGCAGATATTCGTTCGCGGTCGAAGCCCGGCGACCGTTGCGGGTGTTGATCTGGAAGATGCCCACCCCTTCGCAGTCCGGCCCGTTGAAATCGGGCGTGAACGGCATTCCCAGCGTTTGCGCAGCCGCGATAAAGCGTTGGCACAGCGGATGCGCCCGTGCGCTGAAATCGGTGACATGTTGCGGCCCCCCCGCGCCGTGCCACTCACTAGCACCATGATCGTGGTCTTCGGCGCGGATGAAGTGGGGCAAAACATCGTCCCAGCCCCAGCCGACGTTGCCCAGCTCGCGCCAGCCGTCAAAATCCTGGGGCTGACCGCGAACATGGACCATCGCGTTGACCGAGCCCGATCCGCCAACCACTTTGCCCCGCGGCCAGTAACTGCTGCGCCCGCCCAGCCCCGGCACCGGCGCGGTTTCGTACATCCAGTTGACGCGGGGGTCGAAGAACGTGCGGCCATAGCCGATCGGCATCTGGATCCAGATCGAACGGTCGCTGCCGCCCGCTTCGAGCAGCAACACGGTGGTCTTGCCATCCTCGCTCAGCCGGTTGGCCAGGACGCAGCCCGCAGTTCCTGCGCCGACGATCACATAGTCGAACTCGTCCATCTCAGCGAACCGGGTGCTGGGTCATCTCGAGATGAAGCATGGTCCCGTTATAGGGATTGGCCAGCGCCACTTCCTCATCGAGTTCCACCCCCAGGCCCGGCGCGGTCGGCGGGATGACATGGCCATCCTCGAACGGGATCGGGCTCTTGAGGATCTCGGAATGGAAGCCCCCCCAGGTTTCGATGCTCTCGAGGATCAAGAAATTGGGCGAACAGGTCGCCAACTGGATGTTGGCCGCGCCCACAATCGGCCCGCAGTAAAGATGCGGCGCAATCTGGACATGGTGGACTTCGGCCATTCCGGCGATCTTCTTCGCCTCGAGCAGCCCGCCGACCCGGCCCAGATTCATCTGGAAGATTGCCGCGCTGCCCGCCGCCAGCAGCCGGGCGAAATCGTATTTGGTGGCGAGGCGCTCGCCCGTCGCGATCGGAATGCTGGTTGCGCGCGCGACCCTGGCCATTTC
>JANMPV010000134.1:0-11785 GCA_031370045.1 Novosphingobium sp.
ATTTTCACCGATCGCCTGCTTCACACCCGTGGGCGCGAGGAGACGATGCTGCTCGGTTCGGCCACGCTCGCACCGCTGGTCCGCACGCTATTGCCCGAAGCGGAGATCGTCACCCGCCCGAGGTTTTCGACGCTCAGCCACGCCGGACCGCGCAAGCTAAGCCGGATCCCGCCGCGCAGCGCAATTGTCGCGTTTTCGGCCGAGCAGGTCTATGCGGCGGCCGAAATGCTGCGGCGGTTTCGCGGCGGCGCGGCGGTGGTGATGGGCGCACTCAGCCCGCAGACGCGCAACGCCCAGGTCGAGCTGTTCCAGTCGGGCGAGGTCGATTACATCGTCGCCACCGACGCCATCGGGATGGGACTCAACCTCGATATCGGCCACGTCGCGTTCGCCGGGCTGAGCAAGTACGACGGCCACCGCCAGCGTCGCCTGACCCCGGCCGAAATGGCGCAGATCGCGGGCCGCGCCGGGCGACACCAGCGCGATGGGACATTCGGCACGTTGTCGGGTGGCGGGGAAGCGGGAGGAGCAAATCCCGAATTCACCCCCGAGGAAGTCTATGCAATCGAAGAGCACCGCTTCGCCCCGCTGACCCGGCTGTACTGGCGCGAGGCCGACCCGCGATTCGATTCGCTTAGCGTCCTGATCGGCGATCTCGAAGCCCCGCCCGACGATCCCGCGCTGGCCGCGGCGCCGCCCGCGATCGATCTGGCGGTGCTCAAGTTGCTCACCGAGGATGGCGACATTGCCCGCACGGTGCGCGACCCGGCATTGGTCCAGCGGTTGTGGGCGGCGTGCTCGCTGCCCGATTTCCGCAAGCTCGGTACCGACCAGCACGCGCGTTTCGTCACCCGGCTGTGGCAGGACCTATCGACGGGTAACGGCCACGTCGGCGGTGACTACGTCGCCCAGGCAATCGCCGGGCTCGATCGCACAGGGGGCGATATCGACACGCTCCAGCAACGCATCGCGGCGATCCGCAGCTGGGCCTACATCGCCCAGCGGCCCGATTGGGTGCTGGCGCGCGACGAGATGGCGGCGCGCGCACGTGCCGCCGAGGCGCGGCTGTCCGATGCGCTCCACGCCCGGTTGACCGAACGCTTCGTCAACCGCCGGACCACGGTGCTGATGCGCAAGCTGGGAGCAGACGCCGCGCTGCTGCCGGTGCGGCAGGACGAGGACGGGGTGGTCACCGTGGATGACGAGCCGATCGGCAAGCTCGCGGGGTTCCGCTTCGAGGTCGATCCGGCGGCGCGCGCGGGGGATCGCAAGCTGCTCCTCGCCGCCGCCGAGCGGCACTTGCCCGAACTGCTGGCGGGGCGGGCCAGGGCGTTGGTCGAAGGCGCGGGTGAGGTATCGGTGGCCGAAGACGGGCAGCTCTATTGGCAAGGCGAGGCGGTTGCGCGGCTGGAGCGCGGGCGCTCGCTGCTCGCGCCGCGAATCGCCCTCGCCCCGGCGCTGTTCAAAATCGATCCGGTGGCACTCGCAGCGATCCAGGACGCACTCGACCAGAAAATGGCGGACCGAATCGTACGGTTGCTCGCCCCGCTGGCCGCAATCGAGGCGGCGGCGCGCGATCCGCAGGCGGGCGCGGCGCTGCGGGCGCTGGCGATGCGCCTGGTCGAGGCTGGCGGGGTACTGCCGCGCAGCGCGGCGCTTGAAACCCTGCTACCTGAGCAGCGCGAGCGGTTGCGGACGCTCGGCGTGCGGATCGGTGCGCTCGATCTTTTCCATCCAGCGCTGTTGCGGGCTGCGCCGCTGACCTTGTGGGCCGCGCTGGCGCGGGTCTGGGGGATTGCCGCCGACGCGTTGCCGGAAGCGTTGCTGCCGGTGCGCATGGCCACCGGAGCGGTGGCTGGATACCGCGCGCTGGGCACAGAATCGCTCCGCATCGATCTTGCCGAGAAACTGCTCCGCGCCGCCCACGCCAAGCGGGTGGCCGCTCCGCGCCGACGTTACGCGCTCGATCCGGCGCTGGCGGTATCGATGGGGCTGTCGACTGGCGGGTACGCCCGGCTGCTGCGCCTTGCCGGATTCGAAGTCCGCGCCCCACGCCCGCTTGAGCCACAGCGGCCCGGTCCGCCCGCACCGCCGCTGTGGCAATGGCGCCCGCCGGGTTCGCGCGTGCCGGCCCCGCCGCTCGCAGCCCCCCGGCCTTCGCATGAAGCCTTCGCCGCACTGACCGCATGGGCCGCTGGATGAGCGACAGCGAATTTCTGCGGCTCGACAAGCTGTTGTGGTTCCTGCGCCTTGCCCCGACCCGAGCATTGGCTCAGGAACGAATCGCGACCGCTCACATCCGTCTCAACGGTCGCCGGATAGAGCGCAGCGCCCAGGCTATCCACATCGGCGACGTGCTGACTCTGCCCGCCGGTGAACGGGTCCAGGTAATCGAGATCGTCGCACTGCCGGTCCGCCGCGGCGCAGCGCCCGAAGCGCAAGCCTGTTACCGCAAGCTTGACGCCCTCGCCCCATTCGCCATAGCACCCAGTCAAACGGCCCAACCATCGGGGGAACCGCCGCAATGACTTACGTCGTCACCGACTCGTGTATCAAATGCAAGTATATGGACTGCGTCGAGGTCTGCCCGGTCGACTGTTTCTATGAGGGCGACAACATGCTCGTCATCAACCCCAGCGAGTGCATCGACTGCGGGGTGTGCGAGCCCGAATGCCCGGCCGAGGCGATCCTGCCCGATACCGAGAGCGGGCTGGAACAATGGCTCGAGCTCAACACCAAGTTCTCCGCCGAATGGCCGAATATCACGGTCAAGAAGGATTCACCCGAAGACGCCGACGAGCACAAGGGCGAAGAGGGCAAGTTCGAGAAGTACTTTTCGACCGAACCCGGCGAAGGCGACTGACGTCGTTCCGGGTTACCGATTCGCGTCCCGACGTGCAATCGTATGCGGGGGTGGAAATTTTGTTGCGGCCATGTTATATAATTGGACAAGCAGTGGATTCGGAAACTCCGGAACCGCGCGATCCGCAGATCTGATCCGCAAGTTTACATAGGCAGGAAACCAGCTCAACCGATCGATGCGCGCACCGACCGGGCGTGCGGCCATGGGCAGGCCGCAGCTTTCGCCACCCGGACCTTGCACCCTAGTTCGCGCAGGCCGCGTCTTTTGCCGCGATGAAAGGACATGATATGGCCACCAAGGCACTTGCCTTCGATGTCGGCGATTACGTCGTCTATCCCAAGCACGGCGTCGGCCGCGTGGTCGAACTGCAGCGCGAGGAAATCGCGGGCATGCAGCTCGAACTTTACGTCCTGCGCTTCGAGAAGGAACGCATGACCCTGCGCGTTCCGGTGGGCAAGGTCGAGGCGATCGGCATGCGCAAGCTGTCGAGCGACAAGACCCTCAGGGAAGCGCTCGAGACGCTGACCGGCAAGCCGCGGGTCAAGCGCACGATGTGGTCGCGCCGGGCCCAGGAATACGAAGCCAAGATCAATTCGGGCGATCTCGTCTCGATTGCCGAAGTGACCCGCGACCTGTTCCGCGCCGACGACCAGCCCGAGCAGAGCTATTCCGAACGGCAGATCTTCGAAGCCGCTTCGTCGCGCCTGGCACGCGAGCTGGCGGCGATGGAGAAGACCGACGAACCGACCGCGCTCAAGAAGATCCTCGCGATCCTCAACGAGCACGCGCCGAAGTACTACGCCGAACCGGCCTGATCGGTTCGTCGCTAACGAAAAGGGGCCGTCGGGAAACCGGCGGCCCTTTTCGTTTGCGTGCCGCTCGTCGGACCGAATCGGCGTTTGGCAGAGCTGCTTGCGCCACTCGGCCGTAACAGTGTATTATGGCGATAATACACAAAGCGGAGTCATTCAATGAACCTCAAAGCATTCCTGCGCGGCATGGCGCCGCTTGCCGCAATCGCCATGGCCGCCGCCGCCTCGGGTGGCTGCGACAAGATGCACGTTTCGATCAACGGCGAGGATGGCAAGAAACTCGCCGACCTCGACCTCACCGGCGCGCCGCCCAGCGAAGTCACGCTGCTCGGCCCCGATACGGTGCGCATCGTCGAGGGCGACACATTCGCGATCAGCGTCGATGGCGACGCGAGCGTTGCCGAGAAAATGCGCTTCACCCTCAACGACGGCGCGCTGGGCATCCTGCGCGAGGACGGCAAGTGGTCGAGCGGGGACACCGTGACGGTCAACGTCACCATGCCCGCGCCCAGCAAGCTGGTGATGGCCGGATCGGGCAAAATCGATTCTTCCACGCTGGACAGCAAATCGGCCCGAATCACGATCGCCGGATCGGGCCCCGTCGAGACCGACGCTGTCGCGACCGATCAGCTCAAGGTGGATGTCGTCGGTTCGGGCAAGATCGTCGCTGCGGGCACCGCCAAATCGCTCAAGCTGACCATCGCGGGCAGCGGCGATGCCCGACTCGATGCGCTCAAGGTCGACGAAGCCAAAGTCGATATCGCCGGATCGGGCAGCGCCGCGTTTGCCTCCGACGGCACGGTCAAGGCCAAGATCATGGGTTCGGGCGAGGTCCGGGTGATCGGCCGCGCTACCTGCAAGGTCACGGCGATGGGATCGGGCAAATTGGTCTGCGAGCCCGCTGCCAGCGCCGGGACGAAGCCCAAGGGCGACAAACCGAAGGGGTAGTTCAGACAAAGGCAAACCCGCGCTGCTAAGGCCTGTCCTTAAACAGCGCGGGGTCGCCATGTCCGTTCGTATCGCTTTCGTCGCACCGCTTGCGGCACTCCTGCTCTCCGGGTGCTTGGCTAGGACCGCGCTCGATGTGGTGACGCTGCCGGTCAAGGTCGCCAGCAAAGGCGTCGATCTGGCCACCACCAGCCAATCCGAGGCCGACCAGAAGCGCGGCAAGGAAATTCGCCAACGCGAGGAACGGCTGGGCAAGCTCGAGCGCGAGTTCGACAAGTTGCAGGGTCAATGCCTGCGCGGCGATGTCCGCGCCTGCGAGCGGCAGTCCTCGATCAAGGCCCAGATCGACGCGATCGTGCCGACGATCCCGTATGAAGCCAGGTAGCCCCTCGTATAAGCACCCACCCGCCCCCGCTCGTGCTGAGCCTGTCGAAGCATCGCGCGATACGCTGGCCGCGCGCGGGGATCCCTCGATAGGCTCAGGATGACCGGATGTGGGGGTTGGGGCAGGGAAGCAGAAACTTGGAGGTTAAGCCGCCGCCCGCCGCAGCCTATCGTTGATCGCCGTGCCGATCCCGCCTTCGGGCACCGGGGCGATGGCAATGCGTGGCAGCGGCGCGGCATCGGCCTTGTGCAAGCAACGATAAAGCCGGGCTGCAGCCTCGCCCAGGTCGCCTGCTGCCGACAGCGTTATCTGGCCGCGCACCGGGCCGAACCCGATCAGGTATTCATCCGGCGCCGCATCGTCCGCGCTAAGTCGGAGCGGTTTGGACGGCGCGTAGTGGCTGGCCATCTGCCCCGGGGCTTCGATTGCGCCCGGCGATACCAGACTCTCGTTCCCCGCGCCCAGGATCGCCACGATCCGCTCGCGGTCGATCGGACCGGGGCGCAGGATCTGCCAGCGGCCATCGCGGCGCAACGCGACGATGGTCGATTCAAGCCCCGCCGCACAGACCCCGCCGTCAAGAATCAGCGGCATCGCATTGCCGAGCGAGGCGGCAACATGCGCGGGTTCGGTCGGGCTGATCGCGCCGCTGCGGTTGGCCGAAGGCGCGGCCAGCGGAAAATCGCAATCTTCGAGCAGCGCGCGCATCAGCGGGTGCGCGGGGCAGCGCAGCGCGACCGTCGCCAGCCCCGCCGTCACCGCCGGGGCCAGCCCGGCATCGGCGCGCAGCGGCAGCACCATCGTCAGCGCGCCCGGCCACAGTTTTGCGGCCAGCGCCTCGGCCCGTTCGTCGGTTTCGGCCAGCGCGTGCGCCGCAGCGAAATCGGCGACATGGACGATCAGCGGGTTGAACGAAGGGCGACCCTTGGCGCGATAGATTGCCGCCACCGCGTCATCGCGATCGGCCCGCGCGGCGAGGCCATAGACCGTCTCGGTGGGCACCGCGACGAGGCCGCCATCCCGGAGGATGGCCACCGCCTCGTCCAGCGCGTCCTCTCCCGCTATCCTGGGGCCCGCTATCCGAGGCATTGTCCCATCCACGGCGGCGGCTATAGGCTTGCTCCACCAGCCATCAAGGAAAAGCGCATGGCGTTTGCCGCCCCCACCACCGACCAGCTACTCGCCCTGCAGGCTTGCGCAGGGATCGCCGAGCTTGCCGGGCACGATCGCTTCGCCGCAGCGAGCGACGATGTGGTCCAGGCGATCGCCGAGGGCATCGCCGCTTTCGCCGAGGGCGAATGGGCGCCGCTCAACCGGCTGGGGGATACCGAGGGGGCAACACTCGCCAACGGCACGGTGACGCTGCCCAAGGGTTTTCGCGAGGCGTATCGCCACTTCGTCGAGCAAGGCTGGAACTCGATCTCGGGGCCTGAGGACTTCGGCGGGCAGGGCCTGCCGTTCAGCCTGGCGACCTGCGTGCTGGAAACCTGCGGCACCGCCAATATGGGCTTCACCCTGCTGCCGATCCTGACCGTGGGCGCGATCGAGGCGATCCATCACCACGGCAGCGCGGCGCAAAAGGCGCTCTATTTGCCCAAGCTGGTCAGCGGCGAATGGTCGGGAACGATGAACCTGACCGAGCCGCAGGCAGGCAGCGACGTCGGCGCGCTACGCACGACGGCCACGCCAATTTCAGATGGTGAACATGCGGGCAAATATCGCATTGCCGGGACCAAGATCTACATCACTTTCGGTGAGCACGATTGTGCCGACAACATCGTCCATTTGGTCCTTGCGCGGACCCCCGGCGCACCCGCGGGGAGCCGCGGGATCTCGCTGTTCATCGTCCCCAAGCTCCACGTTGCCGCTGACGGCACGCTGGGCGCGCGCAACGACCTGCACTGCGCGAGCATCGAGCACAAGCTGGGGATCAACGCCTCACCCACCTGCGTGATGGCCTATGGCGATGGCTCGACCAGCGGCGGCGACTGCATCGGCGATCTGATCGGTCACGAGAACGAGGGCCTCAAGGCGATGTTCACGATGATGAACTCGGCACGGATCAACGTTGGCAGCCAGGGCGTCCAGATCGCCGAGCGCGCGCTTCAGGCGGCGCAGGAATACGCGATGGGCCGGGTCCAGTCGGCACGCGCGGGATCGACCGACAAGGCCTTGGTCGCGATCGTCGAGCACCCCGATGTGCGGCGGATGCTGCTGCGGATGCGCGCGTTGACCGAAGGCGCGCGGGCGCTGCTGTACTACACCGCCGGACAGGTCGATCGTGGCTCGCTGGGCGACGCGGCGGCGCAGCAGCGCGCCGATTGCCTGGTCCCGCTGATCAAGGCGTGGGGCACCGACATCGGCGTTGAAGTCGCCAGTCTGGGCATACAGATCCACGGGGGCATGGGCTTCATCGAGGAAACCGGCGCGGCGCAGCACTATCGCGACGCGCGAATCGCGCCGATCTATGAAGGCACCAACGGCATCCAGGCGATGGACCTCGTCACCCGCAAGCTGGGCTATGAAGGCGGTGATATTCTGCGCGCACTGTTCGCCGATGTCGCGCGGGAAACAGAGGGCGAGTTGGCCGCCTTGGCGCAGGATTGCCGCGAGATCACCGACTGGATGGCGGGCGCATCGCTCGACGACCGGCTTGCCGGCAGCGTGCCGTTCCTGACGATGGCGGCGACCGCGGTGGCCGGCTGGCAGATCCAGCGCGAAGCCACCATGGCGACCGGCG
Organism: Novosphingobium sp.; assembly: GCA_031370045.1. Taxonomy (GTDB): domain Bacteria; phylum Pseudomonadota; class Alphaproteobacteria; order Sphingomonadales; family Sphingomonadaceae; genus Novosphingobium. Next base: position 7,749 of record JANMPV010000134.1, read on the forward strand.
CGCTCGCCGCAAGCAAGCCGGTGGTCGCGCGTTATTTCGCTGAACATCTCGCCGCCGAAGCGCGCGGCCTCAAGCACGCGGCGATGGGCGGGGCCAATCTGCTCTACGCGCTTGATGCCGAGGCTCTGGCTGGATGATCAATCCGCTGCAGCGCATCGCCGCAGCGCTCGAGCGGCTCGCCCCGCCCGCGTCGCCGGCGACCGACTGGAACGCTCACCCAGGCTACGTCTGGGATCATGCTGGAGTTCGCGCAGTACCGCTGATCGAAGCGCCGCCACTGGCGCTGCTGCGGGGGATCGATGCTCAAAAGGCGGTGGTGGTGGACAATGTCGCGCGGCTCGCCAGCAGCGCGGCGGCGCACGACATGCTGCTGTGGGGCGCGCGCGGGATGGGCAAATCGGCGCTGCTGCGCGCTGCGGTCGCCGCCGCCCAAGCCGAGCGGCCCGGCGCGCTCGCGCTGGTCCAGGCCGCGCCCGATGCGCTGGCCAGCCTGCCCGCGCTGTTCGCCGCGCTGCGCGCCAGCGAGCGACGGTTTCTGGTGTTCCTAGACGATCTCGGGTTCGAAAGCGGGGATGTTTTGGCGGCGCGGCATTTGCGCAGTTGGCTGGAGGGCGGCGTCGAAGCACGCCCCGCCAACGTCCGTCTTGCCGTCACGAGCAACCGCCGCGCGATCCTCGAACGGCATCTGTCGGAACAAGAGGACCCCATCAACCCGCGCGATGCGGTCGACGACAAGCTCGCGCTAGCCGACCGTTTCGGGCTGAGCGTGGGGTTCCACGCGTGCAGCCAGGACGATTACCTGGCGATCGTCGCGGGCTATGCCGATGCGGCAGGACTGGCATGGGAGCCGGGCGATGCGCTCGGATGGTCCAAGCGTCGCGGTAGCCGCTCGGGTCGGGTCGCGTGGCAGTATGTCACCGAACTTGCGGGGCGGGCAGGGAAGGCGCTAACCTAATTCCGAAACTGCTCGTTCGGCGCAGCAATGTTGCCCTTGAGCGAATCGGGCAGTTCGACCCGATTGTTCACCGAAGTCGATTTTACCGCGGCGATCGCCGCCGATGGCGTCGCGCCGGGCGCGACCACCCGCCAGATCGCTCCGCCGGTATCGTCGCTGACCAGCAGCGCGCCGTCCTTGGCCCAGCTTACCCACACCGGCCGCCCGTGCGCGTGGTCGTCTTTGGAGAGGAAGCCGGTGAGCACCGGCACCGGCGGCTGGGGCGACGCGTTGCCGCGTGCGTCGAACGCTACGAACACCACATCATAGCCCGACAGCGGCTTGCGGTTCCACGATCCGTGGCGGGCGATGAACGCGCCATTGGCGAACTGTGGCCCCATCAGGTTGCCCCCGTGCGCGAACACCAGCCCGAGCGGGGCAACGTGGCTGCCGAGCGCGTATTCGGGCTTGCGGATGTAGTTGAGGGTATATTCGGGCGCGGGTTCGTGGACCCGCATGTCGAGATTGTCTTTCCAGTAGACCCACGGCCAGCCATAATGCGACCCGAACGGCACGTCGGTCAGGTAATCGGGGACGAGGTCCGAGCCGAGCTGGTCGCGCTCGTTGACCACGGCCCACAATTCGCCCGAGGCCGGGTTCCAGTCCATCCCGTTGGGATTGCGCAAGCCGGCGGCGTAAATCTGGTGCGACTTCTTGGCGAAATCGTATTCGTGGATCGCGGCGCGGTCTTTTTCCTTGTCGATTCCGTTTTCGGCGATGTTCGAAGAGGAACCGACTGTGATGTAGAGCTTGCTGCCATCGGGCGACAGCAGCAGGTTGCGCGCCCAGTGGTTGCCATCGCCGGGCAGGTCCATCAGCTTGACCGGATCGCCCGCCAGCGTGGTTTCGCCAACCTTGAACGCGAACGCCAGCACCGCATCGGTATTGGCGACCAGCAGTTGCGATCCCTCGGCGGTCACGCGCAGCGCCATTCCGAATGGCGATTTGAGCCCGCTACGCAGGAGAATCTTCTGCTCGGCCACCCCGTCGCCATCGGCGTCGCGCAGCAACTGGATGCGATCGGGCGAACCCCCGCCCGCGCCGACCTTTTTCATCATATAGTTCATCACGATGCCGGTGATGCCTTTGGCCGGGCGCGCCTGGCTGTTGGTTTCGGCGACCAGCACATCGCCATTGGGCAGAACCAGCATCGTGCGTGGATGATCGAGGCCCATTGCAAACCGGCTCACCGCCAGACCGACTGCGGGGGTGGGTGCTTCGCCTGCCTTCCATCCAATCGGATCGGCGGTGACGATCGTCGGGATCGTCTGCTCGTTCGGCTTGGCCAGCGTGGGGTGCGGGCCGGAAAGCTGCGCCTCGCTGAGCTTGCCGGTATCGGGGCGGGTGACGAGCCAGATCGCGAGCGTCGCGACGACGACGATACCGATGGTCCACAGAGCGATCTTGCGCAGCATTGAAATCTTGCTTTCTTGTTCCGCTCATCCTGAGCCTGTCGAAGGATTCAGGCCGAGGCTGGCGTAGTGCGCGTGCTTCGACAAGCTCAGCACGAGCGGGGTGAGGGGGCTGGGTAAGCGCGACACTGGCGCGCCGCAACTCTCTTGCTCATGTGCGCGTCCGCCCTTAGCTGGCGGGCATGTACGATTTTGCTGTGACCGCCGATCTGGACAAGCCCGAGCTCTACCGCGAACTTGCCGCCGCCGCAGACGCCCTGACTGCGGGCGAGCCCGACGGCGTCGCCAACATGGCCAATGTCGCTGCGCTGTTGTGGCAGTTCGTGCCGCGGCTCAACTGGGCCGGGTTTTACCGGGTACTCCAGTCCGCTCAGGGGAGCGAACTGGTGCTCGGCCCCTTCGCGGGCAAGCCAGCGTGTATCCGCATTCCGTTCGGACAGGGCGTTTGCGGCGCCGCCGCGCAGTCTGGCGAAACCCAGATGGTGCCCGATGTCCGCGCCTTTCCCGGACACATTGCCTGCGACGCTGATAGCCGCTCCGAATTGGTTGTGCCGGTGTTGCGCGAAGGTACGGTGATCGCGGTGATCGATCTCGACAGCCCCGAACCGGGCCGCTTCGATGCCGAAGACGCGTGCGGGATCGAGGCCTTGGCGGCACTTCTCACCCCGCGAATCTAGGCCCGAATTGGGACACTGCGCGGGTGCCGCGCGCGCGACCCTTGGCGGGCTGCGGCTTGCGATGGTAGCTAACTGGTAAAGCGCGGCGTCATAGTGTCGCCGCCGGACAGGGGATTCGTCCGATGCGCGCCAGAACCATACCAGCCGGGATCGGCCTCGCGCTGACGCTTGCCGCCACCCCGGCACTCGCCCACCATCATCGGCGGATGGATTATCCCGTCTATCCGGCCAACTATATGCCGCCGCTGCAGGCCGCGTTCCCGGTCGATCGCGCACTGGCCGAACGCTGCGGGCTGTATGCCGGATCGATGCGTCCGCATCTGGTGCCCGCGGGTTACTATGAAGGATACGCCCGCCGCCGCGAAGACGGACTGGGTGGCGCGTTGATCGGTGGAGCTGTCGGCGGGCTGCTCGGCAACCGCGTCGCGGGCCGTGGCGACCGCTTGCTCGGCACTGCCGCCGGAGCCGCTGTCGGCGCGATTGCCGGAGCCGCGATCGACCGCGCCGAAGGCAGCCACCGCTACGAGGACCGTGGTCCGCCCCCGCCGGGAGAGGGCTACGCCCAAGGCTATTCAAGTGAATGCGACGCGGTATTGCCCGCAGGCTATATGCTGGTTTCGGTCCCAGGCAGACAGGAGTGCCGCGACGAGGTCGTCACCCACGAGGAATGGGTCCCCGAATACATCACCATCCCCGGCCGCATCATTTACGAGCGCGCCCCGCCGCGCGACAAGAGGACCAAGCTGCGCCGGGTGAAGTAGCGGGTTTGGTTGGAGCGCGGCTTTCGATCATTCGACAGGCTCAGGATGAGCGGGTCTTGGTTTGACAACCTTGTGAATCTTACACAAACCCGCTCACCCTGAGCCTGTCGAAGGGGCCACGCAGACAGCAGCCTCGCCCTACAGCTTACGCCCGATCAGCTCCTTCATGATCTCGTTGGTCCCGCCGAAGATC
>JANMPV010000303.1:0-2976 GCA_031370045.1 Novosphingobium sp.
CCCCTGCCGGCGCGGTAGGCGGCCGGGCTGGCGCCACCCGCGCGGTCGCCCTGATCGGGCCGACCGGGACGGGCAAGACCAGCCTGGCCGAAGCTCTCCTCTTCGCCAGCGGGGCGATCACCCGCCAGGGCAGCGTCGAGGCCGGCACCAGCGTCGGCGATGCCAGCCCCGAAGCCCGCGCCCGGCGCGGCTCGACCGAGATCAACCTGCTCAACTTCGATTATCTCGACGATCATTTCGCACTGGTCGACACCCCCGGCGGGGTCGGCTTCGCCGCCGACGGGCTCGCCGCGCTGCCAGCGGTCGATCTGGCGATCGTGGTGGTCGATCCCGACGCCACCCGCGCCACGCTGGCCGAGCCGTTTCTGCGCCGGGTCGATGCGCTGGGCATCCCTCATGCGATTTTCGTCAACAAGATCGACGGGGCACGCGCCGGATCGGTCCGCGAGGTGCTCGAAGCGCTCCAGCCGATGAGCCGCGAGCCGCTCGCACTGCGCCAGTTCCCGATCCGTCAGGGCGAAGCGATCACCGGCTACGTCGATGTCGCGCTCGAACGCGCGTATCGTTACCAGCCGGGCAAACCGTCCGAACTGATCGCGATACCCGTCGATCTGGCCGAACGCGAGAAGGAGGAACGCGGGCGCCTGCTCGAAACGCTGGCCGACTTCGACGATGCGCTGATGGAAGCGCTGCTGATGGACGAGGAGCCCGAGGCCGCGACCGTGCTGGCCGATCTGGCGGAAGATACCGGGGGCAACAAGGTGGTGCCGGTGCTGTTTGGCTCGGCGACCACAGGGGGAGGCATCCGTCGGCTGATGAAGCTGCTGCGCCACGAGACGCCGGGGCCGGATGCGGCCGCAAGCCGCGTCGGGCTGCAAGAAGGCGGCGCGTTGCACGTGTTCAAGATCGCCAACGGCGGGGCGATGGGGCGACTCGCGCTGGGCCGGGTGCTGGGCGAGACACTTCGCGAGGGCGAGGAGTTGCTGATCGGCGGCGAAGCGGCGCGCACCGGATCGCTGTTCGCGCTGCAGGGCGAAAAGACCGCCAAGCAGGCCGAGGGACGCCCGGGCGACATTGTGGCGGTGGCCAAGGTCGATGCCGCCAGAAGTGGCATGCTGCTGGGCGCGCGCAATGCCCGCAAGGCTGGCGAACCGCTGGTCGAGTATCCGCCGCGCAATGCGGGGGTCGCGATCACCACGCGCAACCGCCAGGACGACGTCAAGCTCTCCACCGCGCTTCACCGACTGTGTGAGGAAGATCCCGCGCTCGAATGGAAGCAGGACGATGCGACCCACGAAACGCTGCTGCGCGGGGTCAACGACGAGCATCTGGCGCTGGTCGTGGCCCGACTCCAGCGGCGTTACGGGGTGGCGGTCGATACCGCACCGCCGCGGATCGCCTACCGCGAATCGGTGCGCAAGAATGCAACGCAGAGGGGACGCCACAAAAAGCAGTCGGGCGGGCACGGCCAGTACGGCGACTGCACGATCGAAATCCGTCCACTGGAACGCGGCGCCGGGTTCGTGTTCGAGGACAAAATCACCGGCGGGGTCATCCCGCGACAGTACATCCCTGCGGTCGAGGCCGGGATCAGGGACGCGATGCAACACGGCCCGCTGGGGTTTGCGGTGGTCGATGTGGCGGTGCGGCTGACCGATGGCTCGTATCACGCGGTCGACAGCTCCGAACTCGCGTTCCGCACCGCGGGGCGGATCGCGATGCACGAGGGACTGGCGCAATGCGCGCCGTACCTGCTCGAGCCGGTGTGCAAGGTGACGATCGACACCCCGCCGGGAACGGGCAGCAAGGCCGGATCGCTGGTGTCGAGCCGCCGCGGCCAAATTCTGGGGCTAGGCCAGCATCCCGACTGGGCGCGGTGGGAGCGGATCGAGGCGATGCTCCCCGAAGCCGGGCTCGATGGGCTCGATGCCGAGCTGCGCTCGCTGAGCCAGGGGCTGGCGAGCTACACCGCGGCGTTCGATCACTTGGCCGAGTTGGGCGGCAAGCAGGCGGAGGATGTGGTCAAGGCGCGGACTGCGGAGGGGTAGGGCGCTGGGACGGTCGTTCGGGCTACGGTTGCGCTTGAAGCTTGGGCAAACACCAGTAGACGGGTTGGCAATGGTCCCCCGGTTCCTTGTCATCGACGATTTCCTGCCCGGCCCTCTGCTCAAAGCAATCGAGCGGCAGGCGCGGGACAATCGCGCTGGCCTGGAGCTGAACGATTTCGGCGGCGATCCGAAAGAGGGGTTCTATTCCGCCAGGCGCCGGGTGTGGGTGCGCAAGGCTGGGCTGGGTCCGCTCACCGAGGCATTCGAGGCGGTGGTGATGGAGCACTTTTCCGCGCTGTGCACCGGGACTGGGGTGCCCCCGTTCGCGATGGCGCGTATTGAACACGAAGTGTGCGAGCAGCGCGACGGCAGCTACTTCGCGCGGCACATCGATACTGACACGCGCGAGCCGGCTCGCGCATCGACGAGCGACAGGATCATCTCGGCGGTGTTTTATCTACCGTGCGAGCCGCATGGGTTTTCGGGTGGCGAGCTGCTGCTGCATCCGTTTGCCGGGCCATCCGCTCCAGCGCGAATCGCGCCGTGGCGCAACCGGCTGGTCGCGTTCGCCAGCTTCGCGATCCACGAGGTGACTGCGGTCGCGACGCGCGACGAGCGGTTCGAAAACGCGCGGCTGTCGATCAATTGCTGGCTGCATCGGGCGCGCGGGGCCAAGCCCGAAAAGATGGGTTAATACACCAAACCCGGCGCGCTCCTGCGGGGGGAGCGCGCCGGTCGGGGTTTACGCCGTCACCTAAGCGACGGGGTGAGGATCAGATGTCGTCGTCCCCGTCGGGACCCGCCATCATCTCCTCGGCGACCTTGTCGGTGCGGCTGCGGATCGCAGCTTCCAACTTGTCGCACATCTCGGAATTGTCCTTGAGGAAGGCCTTGGCGTTCTCGCGCCCCTGACCGATCCGCACGCTGT